>DCCL01000025.1:2096-12732 GCA_002313795.1 Faecalibacterium prausnitzii | reverse complement strand
ACAAAGCATACACGTCCGTCCCGGATGCCCCCAAGGGCGACGGTGGTGTTGCCTATATCAATGGCTAAGATCATAATTCAGTTCCTCATTGGGGTCGTCGTTTTTATCGCGATTCAACGCGGCATATCTGCGATATCCAGACCGGCAGCGCTGCCGCTGCATCAAAGGGCCGGTCCGTTTTATAAGTCAAGCTGTATTTTACCGCATTTTGGGCCAAGATACAACCCCAACCAAAGATTTTGTTGTACTGCGGGCCGTTTTGCATTATACTATACTTAATTTATAGGAGGTATTTCGGATGGATCTGAAAGGCAAATGCGTCCTTCTGGGCGTTACCGGCGGCATCGCCGCCTATAAAATGGCCAATGTGGCCAGTGCACTGCGCAAGCTGGGGGCCGATGTCGAGGTCATCATGACCAAGAACGCCACCCAGTTCATCACTCCTCTCGTGTTCGAGACCCTGACGGGCCACAAGTGCATGGTGGACACCTTCGACCGGGATTTCAAGTTTGAAGTCACCCATATCTCGCTGGCCAAGAAAGCCGATGTCATTCTGGTGGCTCCGGCCACTGCCAACGTCATCGCCAAGATGGCCCACGGCATTGCCGACGATATGCTCACCACGGTGGTGCTGGCTGCGAAGTGTCCCAAACTCGTCTCCCCTGCCATGAACACCGGGATGCTGGAAAACCCCATCACCCAGGATAACATCGCCACGCTGGAGAAATACGGTTTCACCGTCATCCCCTCGGAGAGCGGCGTGCTGGCCTGCAAGGATGTGGGGAGCGGACGCCTGCCGAAAGAAGAAGTCCTGCTGGACTACATCTGCCGCACCATCGCCAAGCCCAAAGACCTTGCCGGGCTGCGCATCGCCGTGACGGCAGGTCCCACTCAGGAGCCTCTCGACCCGGTGCGCTATCTGACCAACCATTCCACCGGCAAGATGGGCTATGCCGTGGCCCGTGCCGCTGTCCTGCGGGGGGCAGAAGTCACCCTCATCCACGGCCCCACGGCCCTGCAGCCGGTGCGCTTTGCCGAGGATGTACCCATCACCACAGCCCAGCAGATGTATGAGGCCGTGACCAGCCGTTTCGATGCGATGGATGTTCTGGTGATGGCTGCTGCGGTGGCCGATTACCGCCCTGCCACGGTGGCCGACGACAAGATCAAGAAAAAGGACGGCGACCTGTCCATCGCCGTGGAGCGGACGCCGGACATTCTTGGCACCATCGGCCCCCGGAAAAAGGGTCAGTTCCTCTGCGGCTTCTCCATGGAGACCCGTGATATGCTGGCAAATTCCTCGGCCAAGCTCACCAAGAAGAACCTCGACATGGTGGTGGCCAACAATCTCAAGGTGGCCGGTGCCGGCTTCGGCGTGGATACCAATGTCGTCACCTTCATCACCCCGGATGGGGCCCGGGAACTGCCCCTCATGAGCAAGGACGACGTGGCAGATGCCATTCTGGATGAGATCCTGAAGAGAAGAAAATGATCCGAAAAAATGAGGGCCGCAAAACAGCTCCCTGAAAAATCAACACACAAAACCCGGGACCTTTTCAGGGCCAGAATGGCTCAAAAAGGGTTCCGGGTTTCTGATTTTGCGCTATTTCTTTGCACAAGCTGCTATCGCATTTTTATTTTGCAGCCGTTCCTCCTTACGGAAGAATTTCAAGGACGTTCTGATTCCGGGACACCACTGTGCCCTCTTTTTCTGCAAGGCGGACATCACTGTAGTCATCTGTATTCAATACGACAACAGCCGTCGTAGCTTTATAGCCTGCATCAGTGATGACGCTGCGGTCGAACCGCAGAAGTTCATCGCCCTGCTTCACCTTCTGCCCGACCGAGACCTTGGGTTCGAAGCCTTTGCCATTCAGTGCCACTGTATCGATGCCCACATGAATGAGGAGCTGTATGCCATCCACACTGGTCAGGCCCACAGCGTGCTTCGTATCTGCCACAAGGTCGATCACTCCGTCGAATGGTGCCGTCACCTTATCGCCTGTAGGCTCAATGGCGCAGCCCTTTCCCAAAGTCTCATTAGAAAAGACCGGGTCATCCATTTTCTGGATGCTCAGAAGTGTACCGTCCAGAGGGACTTTGACCATGGCTTCTGTCTTTTGGGTCGGCGCTTCCGTCTGTTCCGGCACGTTCTCTTTTGCATTCTTTTTTCCCGTGTCTTCTTTATAGAAGAGCCACACCAGCGCAAAGCTGAGCACCAGCGCAAAGAGTGACCAGAGGATCGCCAGCATCATGCCGCGGGAATCGTTCATCGTCGGGTCCGCATAAGCTGCATAGCCAAAGACACCGAAGCCCGCAAAACGATAGGCGCGCAGCCCCGTGAGATTCATGCCGATACCTGTGATACTGCTGACGACACAGGTGATGATGAACACCGTCCGGCGTCTCAGGGAAACACCGTAGAGTGCCGGTTCGATAACGCCCACTGCCGCAGGTAGAACGGAAGAGCCGCAGATCTTCTTCGTGTCACGGTCTTTTGTCCGGGCCATGACTGCAAGAGCCGCACCGATCTGGGCAAAGTTGCAGCCAAACGTGCTGGAAAGCGTGGTGTCGTAACCCACCGTGGAAAGGTTGGTGATGATCAGCGGCAGGACCGCCCAATGCAGGCCCACCATAAGTACAAGCTGCCAAATCGCTCCCAGCAGGCCGCTGAATACGATATGGCTCATACTTTCCAGACGGTTCAGCAGGAACGCCAGCACATTCGTAACGCCAGCCGTGACCGGGCCAATGACCCAGAGCGTGAGCATGAATGTTATCGGGCAGGTGATAAGAGGCACCGCGAATGGCTTGATGCCATCGGGAACATACTTTTCGTATTTCCGCTCGAACCACGCCGCAAAAGCCACTGCTGCAACAATGGGGATAGCGGTAGAAGCGTAGCTGTCTCCTGGAGGCATGATGACCGGGATGCTCAGCAGGCTGTCGTGTACTGCAGCAGAGGAAGCCAGCAGATTCGGATAGAGCATCCCCGCGCCGATGACAAGGCCTTCCGGCACAGGAAGTCCGAACCGCTTGGACGCTGTGTAAGCAAGAAGGATGGGCATGTAGTAGAAGAAGCTGTCTGCCAGAGAATAAAGGATATTATAAGTGCTGCCCGCAGCGTCCAGCGTCCCCAGCATGACCAGCAGCGACAAGAGGCCTTTCAACATACCGCAGGCTGCGATGACGCCAAAAAACGGCGCAAAGACATAGGTCATCAATCCTACAAAACGCTGGAACAGTGTCTGCTTCACATGGTTTTCCTTCTGCGTCCCGGCATCGTTCACGGTTTTGATTCCGGCGGCTTTACAAACAGCATCGTAAACATCCGGCACATTCGTGCCGATAATGATCATATACTGGCCATAGCTTTTCAGGGTGCCTGCGACTCCCTCTATCGCATTCAGACCATCGACCCGCACTTTGGAATCATCCTTCACCACAACACGCAGACGTGTGATGCAGTGGGTAAGCGAGTCGATGTTAGATGCACCACCGATATTTTTCAAAATCGATCGTGCAAGAGCATCGTACATTGCCATTGATAATTTTCGTCCTTTCTTCTGTGCTTCTCCGGCGCTCCCGCTATAGCAATTCAACTTTTTATAGCAGTTTGCATTTTTAACGCACAAACAACATCCGCAAGCTGCATATCGCAAAGATGCAGTTCTGATGTTGCACTCATTTTTTGATTTGCGATAAACTGCGCCAAAATCACAAAAAGCTGAGCATTTGCTTTTTGGCAGATGCTCAGCCTTTTCTTTGTTCAGCTTTTACTTGGTGCCGTAGATACGGTCGCCTGCATCGCCCAGACCGGGGACGATATAACCGTTTTCATTCAGGTGGTCATCCTGTGCGCCCAGATAGATATCCACATCCGGGTGTGCCTCGTGCAGGGCCTTGATGCCTTCCGGCGCGCCGATGAGGCCGATGAACTTGATGCGCTTTGCACCGTGCTTCTTGATCTGGGTGATGGCGTCGATGGCGCTGCCGCCGGTAGCCAGCATGGGATCCAGCACCAGAACATCACGCTCCGCGATATCCTGCGGCAGCTTGCAGAAGTACTCCACAGGCTGCAGGGTCGTCTCGTCGCGGTACAGGCCAATGAAGCCGACCTTTGCAGCGGGCAGCAGAGTCAGCATACCGTCCAACATACCCATGCCTGCGCGGAGGATGGGCACCAGAGCCAGCTTACGGCCTGCCAGCACTTTGGTCTTTGCCATGGTGATGGGAGTCTCGATCTCCACCTCTTCCAGAGGCAGGTCACGGGTAGCCTCATAGCACAGCAGAGTGGCGATCTCGCCCACGAGGTCACGGAACTCCTTGGTACCGGTCTGCTTATTGCGCAGCAGGCTGATCTTGTGCTGCAGCAGCGGATGCTCAACGATCATAGGGGTCATAATACACTCTCCTTATTTTAAATAGATAAAACTATTGGATGCGTGTTCAGCGGTTCTCAATGGCCATCAGTTTGGCAATGCGCTTTTCGTGGCGGCCGCCCTCAAACTCGGTGTTGAGGAAGATATCCACCAGCTGGCAGGCAAGGCCGGGGCCGACGACGCGGCCTCCCATGCACAGGGCGTTGGCATCGTTGTGGCGGCGGGTGTACTCGCAGCTGAAGCTGTCGGAGCAGCAACAGGCACGGATGCCCTTGACCTTATTGGCGGCCATGCTGATGCCCACACCAGTGCCGCAGAAGAGCAGCGCCTTGCTGCACTGGCCGCTGACCACAGCGTCGCAGGCAGGCAGTGCCATATCGGGATAATCCACGCTGGCGGTGCTGTGGGTGCCAAAATCGATGTACTCCAGACCCAGCTCGTCCAGATGAGCCTTCACAGCCTCTTTCAGTTCGAATCCGCCATGGTCGGCGGCAAGTGCGATGGGTTTTGCCATTAGAGTTTGTCCTTTCCCTTTGCAGTTTCTTCCGTTGTTTCCGTCCGGGCAGCTTCTGCGGCCAGACGCTCGGCCCGCTCCCGCTCAGCCTGACTCAGCCGGTGGTAATCCGGCAGCAGGGCCTCCGGCAGGACCGCTTCGCCCCGCTGGGCCATCTGCTTTGCCACATAGGCCACAGCAGCGGCCCGCCCGTTGCGGAGAGGTGCCGGCACGCTGAGCACACCCGGGATGTCGCTGTATTTATTATAGCACAGAGATGCGCCATCACCAACAAAAAACAGGGGCTTTTTGCAATTTTCTACAAACCCGGCCAAATCGGACACTGCGCGGGCATCGTCTTCCAGCAGCCGCTCGTGGGTCTCCAGGTCAAAGGCTGCGCTGTACACCTGTGCGCGGCGGGCATCCAGCGCGCACAGCACCGTGCCGCAGCCAGTGTGAGCTGCGGCCAGCGCCTCCAGGGTGGACACCGGGGCGCAGAGGGTCTCCCGGGGGAAGGCCAGTCCCTTCACCGCTGCCAGCCCGATGCGCAGGCCGGTAAAGCTGCCGGGCCCGGCATTGACGCCGTAGAGGTCGATGTCCTTGCAGCCCATGCCGCAGAGCTTCAGGCAGTTGTCGATGAGGGGCATGAGGGTCTCGCTGTGGGTCATGCCCGCGTCCAGGTAGCACTCGTAGAGCAGGCGGTCATCCTGCATCAGGGCCACGCCGATGGTCTTGCCTGCCGTATCTACTGCCAGGATGTTCATATCTCTACCCCCTCGATGGTGATGCGGCGGGTGGTGTCGTCCACCCGCTCGATGTTGATGTGGATGGGGTTCTCCAGTTCCAGCAGGTCTGCGAAATTCTCGCTCCACTCTGCAGCCACGATGGCACCTTCATCCAGATAATCGTAGAACCCTGCCGCACACAGGTCGTTCTCTGTGGAAATGCGGTACAGGTCAAAGTGGGCCAGCGGTTTCGGCCCACGATAATAGTTCACAATGGCGAATGTAGGGCTGCTGACCGGGTCGGTGCAGCCCAGCCCCCTGGCCAGACCCTCACAGAAGGCTGTTTTGCCCGCGCCAAGACCGCCGGTGAAGGCGATCAGACTTCCCGGTGCAAGATGTTCTGCCATCCGCTGGCCCAGCGCCACGGTCTCCTCGCGGGAGTGGGTGATAAATTCAGACATGAGCACTCTACCTCATATGCAGATACCGCCCGGCAGAAAACTGCCCTGCGGTATTTTTCATTTCGATAAAAAAGGGACGGCAGATTTCTGCCATCCCTTAGTATAATATAATTCCTGCAAAAGTGCAACGCTCAAGCCGCCTGCTCCAGAATATCCTGCACCACATCCTGGAAGGAAGTCTCGCCGGTGGAAGAATCCGCCAGCAGGACATCCGGCACATCCAGCTTTGCATCGGCGTCGCCGTAGAGCACCAGATAGGCCGGGACCGCATGAGGGCGGCGGCCTCCCTGCTCGGTATACCAGATGATGTCATTCTCGCCGTAGGTATCCTTGGCGTGGGTGAGCGCATCTCCGATGCTCTGGCCCAGCAGCAGGTGGTTGACGGTATCCCAGAGCATGCTGCGGGAGTAAACGGTATAGACGTTATTTACGTAGCCCAGAACAGCACGGGCTCCGCCTTCCAGCAGAGCATTTGCCATGGACTCATCCACGCCGCCGCTCACGCCCAGGAACTCACAGGTCTCCGAGTAGATGATGGTGTTGCTGAGCTGTCCGGAGCGGTAGGCGTTGCGGAAGAAGTCCGCCGTGACGGCATACCGGCCGTTCACCTTGATGGCCCGATGGCTCAGCAGGTCGAAGCTGTAGATGATGTCCTTATAAAAAGTAGCCTCTTCCATCAGCAGGATGATGGGTTCGGTGCGGGTACGCTTCTGGAACGTACCATAGCCGTAAGTATAATCCGCGCCGTGGGCGCTGAGGATGCACAGGTCGTACCGGTCCATCCGGCGCAGGTCGGACAGGGTGACACGGGTGTTCATGGTCGTGCGCAGGCCCATGCCTTCCCAGAAGCCCCGCATGTAGGCATAATAGGGGAAGCGGGTACTGTTGACCGTGTTGTCGAAGGCGTAGTAGATGACCGCCGTGCCCACCTGATCCGGCAGGGCGTTCTCCTGCTCTTTCAAATTGCGGGTGCGCTGCTCCATGGCCCGCCGGACGTCTGCCGTCATGGGCATGAGTGCCCGGGAGCCGCTGAAGCGATTCAGGCCGTTCGTATCGTCCGGCTCGGCCTGACCGGGCTGAACAGTCGTCTCGGGCAGCTCATCCGGCTGCGTCAGCAGGATGCCGCCCAGAACGCCGCAGGGATAGCGGTAGCTGACCATCCCGTTTTCCTCGTCCACCCGAATGGAGCTCTTCTCCACCAGCCCCTGCCCGGCAAGGTCATCCAGCTGACGGAGGGCTGCATCCAGCCGCTCATCCCGACTCATCTGCTCATAAGCATCGCTGTCGGTCAGGGCGGTGACAGCGGCATCCACCTCATGCATTTCAGAAGCATCTTCGGCGGTCAGTGTTGTTTTTTCGGAGTCCTCTGCCTCGGGCTGTGTTCCCTCAGCGGCCCACGCCGCCGGGGCAAGAACAGCGGTCAGCACCAGTGCCAGCGCACAGACTGCGCATAAAAAACGATGGCGTTGTTCCTTCATGTAGAAATGTTCCTCCAAGAACGCCGGAGCTTCGACCTTCTGCCGTCTCCGGTACGTCTCATTTTAGAGAGTGACAGGGGCTTTGTCAAGCATTCTGCACCGATTTTGCAAAGCTCTCACAACCCAGCGGAAGAATGGCGCTCTCAGGCCGCTTTTGTTGAAGGTTTCACTCTTTTATCTCGTACCTGCCTTGCGGCCGCCCTTCCTCTGCGATATAATAAAGGTATATTGGGGTATTTTGCGCCTTTGGCGCTTTCTCAGAGATTCATCACAGAAAGGCGGTGCTTTTTTGGAAAGCATTCAGCGATATTGGAAACGGACAGACAGGATGTACCTGCTGCTCTGCCTGTTCAGCAGCGCCATGGCGGTGCTGGCTCTGTCCTCCTGGGCAGCAAAACAGGGCAACGGCTTTGCCGTGGACGAGATCACCGGTCAGATCACCGGCATCGGCGACTACCGCCGGGCGCTGGTGCAGGGCGGCGCAGCGCTCATCGGCGTGGCCATCGCCATCCTGTTGTCCAACATCGATTACCGCAGTCTGGTCAACGTCTGGCCCGTCCATGTGGCGCTCACATGGGGCCTGGTGCTGCCCACCCTGTTCATCCGCAATGTGACCATCGGCCCTCTGACCATCGGCTACAATGCCGGCGACACCGACAACTATTCCTGGTACAAGCTGGCAGGCTTCACCTTCCAGCCCACCGAGCTGGCAAAGATCAGCTTCATCCTCACCTTCGCCATGCATCTGAACAATGTCCGCAGCCGCCTCAACGAGCCCAGGGAACTGGGCAAACTACTGCTGCACATGCTGGCCCCCATCGCCATCATCCACATACAGGGTGATGACGGCACGGCTATCATCTACGGCATCATCGCCTGCTGTATGCTGTTCTCGGCGGGCCTGAGCTGGAAGTATATCATCGGGGCGCTGTCGGCGGCGGCAGCGGCTGTGGCTGTGGTTTTCGCCTTTTTCAGCGACAAGATCGGCAAGGGCTACCAGTGGTACCGCATCCTGGCCGTCATTGACCCAGACAACAAGACCGGCTGGGCCCCCAGCGAGGCGGTCTGGAAAAATATCATCTACCAGCAGCAGCGGGGCGAGATCGCCATCGGCTCCGGCGGCATCTTCGGCAATGGCTTTTTCGATGGGCGGTACTACAGCGTTCCCAATGCCCACAACGACTTTATCTTCAGCTGGATCGGCAACGCGGCAGGCTTTGTGGGCTGCTGTGTGGTGCTGGGCGTACTGCTGGCCATCATCATCAAGACCTTCACCACCGGTGCCCACAGCGAAGATCTGCTGGGGTCTTTCATCTGCGCCGGCATCGGCGGCGCGCTTATGGCACAGATCGCCGTCAACGTAGGCATGAACCTCCGGGTCCTGCCCGTCATCGGCGTCACCCTGCCCTTCTATTCGGCAGGCGGCAGTTCCGTACTCATGCTGTATATCTGCGTGGGGCTGGTGCTGTCGGTGTATATGCACAACACAAAGAAACTCTTCGGCTGATAAGCCAAACCTCTTTCCTCCTCCGGGGCAGCTGCTTCGGAGGATTTTTTCGACTATTTCTTCCGAAAAGTCTTGTAACTCGACCCAAGTCGTGGTAGACTGTTCAGGTATTTTATCTATATTACCTTGACTTTTCAGGAGGTCTCCATGAAACATAGATCCTTTTCCAAGGTGCTGCGCCGCATCCTCTGCGTGCTGGCAGCACTGATCCTGGCTCTGGTCATTGCCGTCTTTGCGCTGTGGCACAACGAACTGGCCACCCTTTCCTCCTTCCACAAGCTGTCCGACCGCGACGAAAGCCACCACGACGGTGCTGTCTACCAGCTCAATGTCTCGGGCGGCTACTACTTCGACGACTTCCTTGCCCAGGGCGGCGCTTCCAGTGACCCGGAGCTTATCTCCTTCATCACCCGGAGCATCACCAAGGGCATCATCCCCATGAACATCAAGACCAGCACTATCGCCTGCTCGGCCTTTACGGCCGACACCCAGAGCGGCGACCGGGTCTTTGGCCGCAACTATGACTTCTCGTCCACCAACACCGCCATCGTCTACACCAATCCCGGCCATGGCCGTCACGCCTCCTACTCCACCATCGACCTGAGCTTTCTCGGCCTTGACAAGGATAAAGACGTGACCTCCCTCAGCCAGAAGATCCTGACCCTCGCGGCCCCCTATGTGCCGCTGGACGGCGTCAACGATGCAGGCGTGGCCTGCGGCATCTTCATGTCCTATCAGGGCGAGGGCAAGGGCACCCCCACCGACATCCAGACCGACAAGCCCGACCTCACCTCCACCACCCTGCTCCGGCTCATCCTGGACTATGCCGACTCCGTGGAGGACGCCGTGGCTCTGGCAGAGCAGTACGACCTGCACGACTCGGCCAGCAGCTGTTTCCACTACATGGTAGCCGATGCTTCGGGCCGCAGTGCCATCCTCGAGTGGGTAGGTGCTGACGCCGACCACGACACCGACGGCTCTCAGCGCCACCTCAACGTTCTGTGGAACGACACCGATCCTCTCTCCGACTCTGCCGACTGGCAGGTCGTGACCAACTTCATCAAGACCCCCGGTTACTACGGCGGTTCCTCTTCCGAGATGAGGGGCTTTGACCGCTACGAGTATCTGGCCGATGCCCTGCGGGAGACCAACGGCGTCGTGGCCGACCAGAACGCCGCCATGGAGCTGCTTGCCGCAGTGGGCCGCCGCACCTGGAACAATGACGACGCCAACAATCTCACCGTCCACAGCGTGGTCTATGACCTTACTGAGAAGTCCGTCCTCTGGGTGGGCAATGAGCACTACGGTGAGGATGGATATACCTTTGAGTTTCAGCTGGGCGATTAAAGGCGCAACTTTTCTGTGGTGAGCTTGACTTTTTTTGATTTTCGCATATACTGAAGATGGAAATGCAAAGATTCCATTCGACTCACCAAATAAAAAGAAGAACCCCCTCAGAGAGCTGCAATCTCTCCAAGGGGGTCTTCTTTTTACCTGTGCTTGCGGTCCTCGTCATACCTGTCAAGCCACTTGCAGATGTAGCGCGATGTCACGTCTGCTGCAACAACGACGACCGCCGCCAGCGGCGGA
>DCCL01000025.1:1849-2032 GCA_002313795.1 Faecalibacterium prausnitzii | reverse complement strand
CAGACGCTGGGAGCCGCAACCCGAGCTCCAATAGATTCAACCAGGCGGGGTGAACCGCAGGATGATTATGCATATTCTTTCACAAAAGAACAGGAGCTGTGCCCTTTCTCCGGGCATAGCTCCTGTTTTCATTTTACATTTTTACTTCAGCACTGCGCCGAGATTTGCGCTGGTGACCATGCG
>DCCL01000025.1:0-1761 GCA_002313795.1 Faecalibacterium prausnitzii | reverse complement strand
GCCTTGCGCTCTGCCAGCACCTCGTCCGAAACTTCCAGCGTGATGCTGGCGTTGGGGATGTCGATGTGAATGGTATCGCCTTCCTCGATGAGGCCGATGGGGCCGCCGGAAGCGGCTTCCGGGCTGACATGGCCGATAGCAGCACCGCGGGAAGCACCCGAGAAGCGGCCATCAGTGATGAGGGCCACGGTCTTATCCAGCTTCATGCCGGCCAGAGCAGAGGTGGGGTTCAGCATCTCCCGCATACCGGGGCCGCCCTTGGGGCCCTCGTAGCGGATGACCACCACATCACCGGGGACGATCTTACCCGCGTAGATGGCGGCAATGGCGGTCTCCTCACTGTTGAAGACACGGGCCGGGCCGGAGTGCTCCTGCATCTCGGGAGCCACGGCGCTCCGCTTGACCACGCAGCCGTCGGGAGCGATGTTGCCCCAGAGGATCTGCAGACCACCGGTCTGAGAATAGGGATCCTCGATGGGGCGGATGGCCTTTTCGTTGAGGATGTGGGCACCCTTGATGTTCTCGCCGAGGGTCTTGCCGGTGACGGTGGGTACATCCAGATCCAGCAGACCCTTCTTGGCCAGCTCTGCCTGCACGGCGGGGATGCCGCCTGCGGCGTAGAGGTCGGGCATATGGGTGGGGCCGGCGGGGGCCAGGTGGCAGAGGTTGGGGGTCCTGGCGCTGACCTCATTGAAGAGTTTCAGGTCGATGGGCACACCGGCCTCGTAGGCGATGGCCAGCAGGTGGAGCACGGTATTGGTGGAGCAGCCCAGTGCCATATCGCAGGTCAGGGCGTTCCGGATGGAGCGCTCATTGATGATCTGACGGGCGGTGATGCCCTTGTTGACCATGTCCATGATGGCCATACCGGCGTGCTTTGCCAGCTGCAGGCGCTTGGAGTAGACCGCCGGAATGGTGCCGTTGCCGGGCAGGGCGATGCCGATGGCCTCACACAGGCAATTCATGCTGTTGGCAGTGTACATACCGGAGCAGCTGCCGCAGGTGGGGCAGCAGTTGCAGGTGCAGTCTTCCAGCTGCGCATCGGTGATCATACCGGCCTTGTAGGCACCCACGGCCTCGAACATCTTGGAGAGGCTGACTTCCTCGCCGCCGTAGGTACCGGCCAGCATGGGGCCGCCGGAGCAGACCACAGCGGGCACGTCCATCCGGACCGCAGCCATGACCATGCCGGGGACGATCTTATCACAGTTGGGCACCAGAACCAAGCCGTCCAGCTGATGGGCCATCAGCATGGTCTCCACGCTGTCGCAGATGAGCTCACGGGAGGCCAGGCTGTACTTCATGCCCACATGGCCCATGGCGATGCCGTCGCACACGCCGATGGCCGGGATGAGGATGGGGGTGCCGCCTGCCATCTCGACGCCGGCCTTGACGGCATCGGCGATCTTATCCAGATTCATGTGGCCGGGCACGATCTCACTGTAGGCGCTCACCACACCGATGAGGGGGCGCTCCAGCTCTTCGGGGGTGTAGCCCAGGGCGTAAAACAGGCTTCGGTTGGGGGCGCGCTCCGAGCCTTTGGTCACGTTGTCACTTCTCATGGTCTATCCTCTCTTTGACAAAAGAGTGCCAGCCCGGCTGCAACACCGGTGCTGGCACCTTGGTAAAATCAGACTCTTACTTCTTCAGCCAGCTCATCATGCTGCGCAGCTCTGCGCCGACCTTCTCGATGGGGTGCTCAGCCTGCATCCGGCGCTCAGCCAGGAAGTGGACCTTACGGCCGCCGTTGGGGCTCATCTC
>DCCL01000017.1 GCA_002313795.1 Faecalibacterium prausnitzii | reverse complement strand
CGTGCAAAAGAAATGATCGGCTGGGATGAGAAATATCCGTTCCGCGACATGGGCAACGGCAAAGTCCGGGCGGTCGGCATGGGCATGGCCATGCAGGGTTCCGGCATTTCGGGCATGGATGTGGGCAGCGCCACCCTCAAGGTGAACGATGAGGGCTTCTATACGCTCCTCATCGGTGCCGCCGATATGGGTACCGGCTGCGACACCACTCTGGCGCAAATCGCCGCGGAAGTGCTGGACTGCGACCTGGATAACATCACGGTCTACGGTGCCGACACCGACACCTCCCCCTACGACTCCGGCTCCTATGCGTCCAGTACTACTTACATCACCGGCAAGGCCGTGGAAAAGTGTGCCCATAAGCTGCGCGACCAGATCTGCAAGCTGGGCGCTGAACTGCTGAACACTACGCCGGACGAGGTGGAGTTTGACGGCAAGACTGTTTTCCTCTCTGCCGACCCGGCAAAGAGCGTGCCGCTGGGTGATATCGCTACGGCATCCATGTTTGGCCACGAGGTGCCGTTGGAAGTCACCGAGACGCACACCTCGCCTTTGTCACCCCCGCCCTATATGGTGGGTGCCGCCGAGGTGGAAGTGGACACCGAGACCGGCGAGGTCAAGCTGCTGGAGTTCGACGCCTGCGTGGACTGCGGCACTCCCATCAACCCCAACCTGACCCGTGTGCAGGCTGAGGGCGGCTTGCTGCAGGGCATCGGCATGACCCTCACCGAAAATGTTACCTATGATAAGAACGGATATCCCATGGAAAATTCGTTCATGCAGTATAAGATCCCCACCCGAGTGGATGTGGACCATATTCGGGTGGAGTTTGAGAACAGCTATGAGCCCAACGGCCCCTTTGGTGCAAAGTCCATCGGCGAGGTGGTCATCAACACCCCGCTTCCTGCCATCTCGGACGCCATCTACAACGCCATCGGCACCCGGTTCTATGAATTGCCCATCACGCCGGAAAAAATCGCCATGGCGGTGGCCGAAAAAGAATGACCGGACTGGAAGAAATGCCTTTTCTGAAAGAAAAAGGTCATATCATCTCCCTCGTAGGCGGTGGAGGGAAGACAACACTGCTCTATGCAATGGCTCGCTGCTGTGCTGCACAGGGCAGGCGGGTGCTGGTCACGACAACGACCCATATCCAGTGTCCGGCGGTGTGTTACGTCCCGGACGAAGCTGCCCGGGATGCCCTTTGGGCTACAGGTCATTATGCTGTGGCGGGGACTCCCGCCGAACACGGCAAGCTGACCATCCCGCCCTCTCGGCAGCTGGCCGACTGGATGGCACAGGCAGACACTGTGTTCATTGAAGCCGACGGGGCAAAGCATCACCCCTGTAAAGCTCCCGCCGCCCATGAACCGGTCATCCTGCCGGAATGCGATATCGTGCTGGCGGTGGCCGGGCTCTCGGCGCTGGGTAAGCCGCTGAAAGAGGTCTGTTTCCGCCTTGCGGAGACCTGCGACCTGCTGAATGCTTCTCCGAATGACTGCCTGACGATGGAATTCCTCGCAAAGCTGCTGTCAAGTGAGCGGGGTGGACGAAAAAGCGTGGGAATGCGCCGATTTTGTGTTGTGCTCAATCAGGCAGATGATCCTGATCTCCGCAGAACAGGAGAGAAAATACGGGAGATATTGGCAGAGAAATACCATATTGAAAGTTTCCTGACGCATTTCATGGAAGGAGAGCGGGCCTGATGGCAGAGCAAACAGAAAAAATCGTCTTCTGTACTGGGGGCGGGTGCACCGCCAAGCTGGGGGCCGGTGTGCTGAGCCATATCCTCGAAAAACTGCCCAGGGGCGAGAAAGACCCCAACCTTCTGGTAGGGTATGACAGCCGGGATGATGCTGCCGTTTACCGTATCACCGATGATATTGCGCTGGTGCAGACGGTGGACTTCTTTCCGCCCATGGTAGATGACCCTTATATCTTCGGCCAAATCGCCGCAGCCAACGCCCTCAGCGATATCTATGCCATGGGTGGTGAGGTGAAAACAGCCCTCAACCTGGTCTGTTTCCCCGAGAGCATGGATTTGAACATTCTTGGAGAAATCTTACGCGGAGGCACAGAAAAGGTCGCGGAAGCAGGTGGTATCCTGGCGGGTGGGCACTCCATCGCGGATTCCGGCGTGAAGTATGGCCTTTCGGTCACGGGTCTGGTAGACCCCCATCACCTGACAGCCAACGATACCGGTCGGCCCGGAGATAAGCTCATCCTGACCAAAGCGCTGGGCGTAGGGCTCATCTGTACCGCCAACCGGGTGGGAGAGGCTGCGCCCGGGGCCATGGATGCCGCTATCGCATCCATGACGACTCTGAATAAAAAAGCAGCGGAGATCAGTCGGAAATATGTCATTCATGCGGCTACAGATGTCACGGGATTCAGCTTTCTGGGCCACCTCCACGAGATGATGAGCAGGCGGCTCTCCTGCAAAATCGACGCTGATGCCGTGCCTGTTCTGCCCGGTGCGTGGCAGGCCGCAGACGATTGTCTTTACACTGCCGCAGGTCAGCGCAACCGCAACTATGCCGGGCCCTTCGTCCATTTTGAACAGGTTCCGTTTGCCATGCAGGAGATTCTATTTGACCCTCAGACGTCGGGCGGCCTGCTGCTGGCGGTAGCCCCGGAAGACGCGGATGCACTGGAAAAAGAGCTGCAAAGCACCGAAATGCCCGCCGCTATCGTGGGAGAAATAACAGAAAAGCAGAATGTTGAGATATTTGTCTCATATCATGTGGAAAACAAACAGAAATAAGAGGATAAAATGATGCTGAAAGTAGATGCCCGGGGCGACGCATGCCCGCTGCCTGTCGTCAAAGCGAAAAAGGCTATTGCTGAGCTGAAAGGGGTCGGTAAAGTCGAGGTGCTGGTGGATAATGAGATCGCTGTCCAGAACCTGACCAAGATGGTCCAGCAGAAGGGCTATCAGTCCACCGCTGAGAAGCGGGCAGAGCGGGAATATTGCGTGGTGTTTACCGTAGGTGAACCGGATAAAAATATCGAATCTCCGGAAGAAAACACTGTCTACATCCCGGACACCTGCACCGATACGGTGGTGGTCATTGCTTCCGATAAGATGGGTAAGGGTGCCGAAGAGCTGGGCATGACACTGCTGAAAGCCTTTGTGTTCTCCCTCACCCAGCAGGATAAACTGCCGAAGACCATCCTTTTCTATAACGGCGG
>DCCL01000006.1:2518-3082 GCA_002313795.1 Faecalibacterium prausnitzii | reverse complement strand
TTCATTCAATCCGATGATACGGGCCGCTGCGGAATTTGTCAACGCACGAATGGCCCGAAAATTCGCCCGCCGCTTTGTGCAGCCTGTACAGCGAATCCACTTGAAATTCGTCCTGCCCGCGCTGATTGACAACTGCGGGCAGGCAAAGTATACTAAAGCTGTATCGTTCTGATATGCGCCGGCCCCTGGTCTGCGCGCCACACACAAGGAGGACCTCTTCCATGAAACACACTCGTATTCTCTCGCTGCTGCTGTGCGCTGCACTGCTGTGCGGCTTGCTTGCCGGATGCACGACCCCCTCGGCCGACAGCCAGCCGGCTTCCAGTTCCGCTTCTGCCACTTCTGATTCTGCTTCCGCCTCCGGGGATGCTTCCAGCGAGGAGCTGCCCGGTTCCACCACGCAGGCTTCCACGTCCGGCCTGAACCCCGGCGACTTTGATGAGAACTCTGTGTTCTCCATCAGCGGCACGTCCGCCGCCTTCCAGCCCTGCCTGGGCTGGGGTCCCGGTGTTGCCGGCTGCTCGCTCAAGTCGGTCATCGCGGCAGCTTCCCTGCTGAACTGGC
>DCCL01000006.1:2308-2486 GCA_002313795.1 Faecalibacterium prausnitzii | reverse complement strand
TGCTGAACTGGGCAGAAACGGCCCGGCTCTCCATGCGTACCCCCGAAGCCATTGAAGACACCCTCAAGGATTGGTACGACAGCCTTTCCGCCGCCGATCAGGACAACTTTGCCGAGGCCTGGCCCCTGATCAAGAGCGACGCTCTCGCCCTGCTGAGCGATAAGGCCAGCATGAGCGG
>DCCL01000006.1:0-2247 GCA_002313795.1 Faecalibacterium prausnitzii | reverse complement strand
TGCCCGGCTGCACCTTGAAAAACTGGCAGTCCCTGCAGTCTGTTCTGGACAGCTGCGTACCGGATGCCGGCGAATATTGATCCCTGCTTTTTCCCTTTTCCCCAAAAGCCAAAAAGTGCGGAACGCTGCAGAGCGTTCCGCACTTTTTTCATGCAGGATTCAGGCCCGGTTTGCCTCCCGGACATAAGCCAGGATATCGCCCGGCACAGCGGCCAGCGCATCCGCACCGGCGGCAGTCAGCTCCGCACGGCCCCGGAAGCCCCACAGCGCNNCGAAGCAATGACGGAGAGGGTTCGTTCTTCAGTGACAGCGAACGTAGGTTAAAATATCCCCCGGCACGCTGGCCAGAGCGTCAGCACCGGCGGCGGTGAGCTCCGCGCGGCCCCGGAAGCCCCACAGCGCCCCCATGGCGGGCAGGCCTGCATTGTGGCCGGTGAGGATATCCACATCGCTGTCGCCCACAAACAGGGTGCTGCTTTTTTCTGCTCCGATAGCCTCCATCAGAGCATACAGGCCCGCCGGGTCCGGCTTGGTGGGCACGCCAGGCCGGCTGCCTCGCACGGCGGCAAAGCGGCCCTCGCCAAAGTAGTGTGCAATGATCTTGCCGCACAGGGCATCCGCCTTATTGGAAAAGACGGCACAGCACACACCTTCTGCCCGCAGGGCATCCAGCAGCGCTGCAATGCCGGGGTACGGGGCGGTCTTGTCCTCCTTGTGGGCATCGTACCGCGCCGTAAACTCCTCCAGCGTCGCCGCCAGCTGTTCCGGTGTGCGGGCTGCTTCCGGCGAGAAACGCTCCACCAGCTTCGGGATGCCATTGCCCACCATGTGCTTATACTGCTCCACCGTAAAGGTCGGCCAGCCATGTTGTGCACACACCCAGTTGCCTGCATCGGCAAGGTCGTCGATGGTATTCAGCAACGTGCCATCCAGATCGAATAATACCGTTTTGATCACAGAGAAGAACTCCTTTTTTCCATAAACTTCCGGCAGGCATCCGCGTCTGCCTGCGGGATGCTGCGCACCCTGCACTTCTCTCCGCCGGGAAAGGTCAGGGTAAGATTGCTGCGCCCGGCTGCCACCGCCCAGGGCGACTGCTGTTCCGTCAGGCACACCAGCGGCGAGAACACGCAGGTGCAGTGCAGGTGGAACCCGTGCTGGCGGCAGAGGGTCAGATGCTCCTGCCCAGCCCAGATGCCCTCCCGCTGATAGCCCACCGCTGCCGCGGCCAACAGGGCCGCAAACAGGCCTGTGGGCACCAGCAGCGGCACCGTCAATGCCGGGAGCGTGTAGCGGGATACCGCTGTCAGCAGCAGGCAGAGCGCCAGCGGCCCGCCTGCCGGGGCAAAAAAGATGAGGCTGCGCCGGGCGGTGTCCGCCTTTTGAGCGGGCGGAAGCGCCACACCCGGCAGCAGTTCCTGCAGCAGCGGGCTGCCGTCACGCCAAACGAAGAGCGGAAGTTCCGGCATGCAGCTGCCCGCTGTGACGAACACCGGGCAGAAATGCAGGGCCCAGGTGGCCGGCGAACGGCGCACATCCACCGCGTTCAGCTGCGCGCGGCAGACCCGGTATTCATACTTCCGCAGCAGGCCGCCGCGGCTGCCCAGCTGCGTTTCACTGCGCCAGACCTCGTAATGCACGGCCTGTGCAAAGCTGCGCCCCAGACTGATGCAGAACAGCACCCCTGCCAGCACCAGCAGCCAGGCGGCACCCGCCGGAAGCCAGCGCGCTGCCCACGCCGCCAGGCGGCTGAGCTGGGCAAAGGCAATGGTCTGCGCATCCGGCGCATAGGGCTGGCTCTGCCGGATGGCAAGCACCAGCAAGGCCAGTGTAGAAAGGCTGTTGGCTCCCAGCACGGCAAAGGCAAATTTTTCTCCGCCCCGGGGGTGGTGCCGCACATCCGCCTGCACCGGCATCAGCCGGTCTGCCAGCTCCTGCGCATCCTGCCGGGTGAGGTAGAGTGTAAAGGTGCGCTTCTGCCCCACCGGATACAGCACCACCCGGCTGGCGTTCGCCATGCGGTACAGCAGCGGCCGCTCGATGGTGAGGGCTGCGCACTGCCCGGCGCGCAGGGTGCGGTCCAGCCGGACTCCAAAGCGCCAGCGGGTCTGCAGCGTACCAGCTTCATCCAGCTGCCAGCCGCTGACATGCAGGGCCACCCAGCTCACCGCGCACAGGATGCTGAACAGCACTGCATCCTGCACCAGTGCAGCCCGCAGGGCCTCCCAGTTGCGGGCAAACAGCACC
>DCCL01000059.1:2531-8967 GCA_002313795.1 Faecalibacterium prausnitzii | reverse complement strand
TTTGCAACAGCCCCTTTTTATGTGTTATGATGCAGAAGCGTCCTCATCAGACCTTCTCGATGGTGATGCTCCACTCGCTGGTCATGGCCTCATCCACATCCAGCACTTCGTGCTTGCCCTCTTCGTTGACGCTGTTGGCCCAGCCGTTCCAGGGCTCCATGCAGACGAAGTTCTCGGCATCCTGCTGCCAGAGCACGCCGTTCTCGAAGGTCTCATCGGCGTCCACCGTGACCTTGTGGCCGTTGCCCTTATCGGTGAAGGTCATGGGAAACTGCACACCGGTCAGCAGGCGGATGGAGTTGTCCGCACCTTCCTTGCGGGTGAGGGTGATCTTCTCCGGGGCGGCGGGCTGCTCCCCCTTGGCATCCTCGGAGCAGGTAGCGCACTTGATGTCAAAGTCCACATTCTCCAGAGCGGAAGCCATGAAGTAGGGGTGGTAGCCGAAGCTGAAGGGCATGGGCTTGTCGCCCTCGTTGATGACGGTCATGCTGATGGTTGCCTTGTTGCCCTCCAGGTTGTAGTTCACCAGCAGGGTGAAGTCAAAGGGGTAAAGGAACTTGGTCAGCGGGGTGGACTCCAGAGCCAGAGTCACACCGTCAGGGCCCACGCTCTCCACATCCCAGGCACAGAGGTCTGCCAGACCGTGGGTCTCCATGGGATAGGCCTTGCCGTCAAAGTTGTGCACGCCGCCGTCGGGGTTGCCGCAGCTGGGGAAGAGCACCGGCACGCCGAAGCGAGGGCGGTTGCACTCGCTGAAGTTGGGGCGGCGGGTCCAGATATACTCGTCGCCGTCGAGGGTGAAGCCGGTGATCATGCCGCCCCGCTCCGGGGTGATGGTCAGGCTGGTCTTGGCGGCGGGGTCGGTGATGACGTACTGCTCGTAGCAGGCGCCATTCTCGGTGACATACTGGGTGGTGATCTGGTTCATAGTTCAGTCCTCCATATTTTTCTGGTTTTTCTGATATTCCGCCAGTTTTTCGAAATAGTAATCGATGCCGTAGCGGATGAGGTATTTTATAACACGCACAAGGATGCAGAGCACCGCTGCATAGATCAGCAGTGTAAAAAGCAGCATTCTATCTGCCATTCCATACTCCTTTCCGTATTTTCACGCATAAAGAGGCCGCCGGGCGGCAAAACCGCTCAGCAGCCTCTGTTCTGGTCACAAAGATAAACGCTGGGCCCTTTCAGAGGCGGCTGTTTTGCGACACGCGATTTTCAGTTACAGCACGACGCCGTCTTTGAAGATGGAGATCTCGCGGAAGCCGTGCTTCTCGGCCTTGGTCTGCTCGCCGCTGGCCACGCGGATGACCAGATTCAGCAGGTCCTTTGCAGACTCGTCGATGGTCTTCTCACCGTCCGCGATGACGCCGGTGTTGAAATCGATCCAGCCGGACTTCTTCTCTGCCAACGGGGTGTTGGTGGAGATCTTCAGGGTGGGAGCCGGAGCGGAGAACGGAGTGCCGCGGCCGGTGGAGAACAGGATGAGGTGAGCGCCTGCAGCCGTCATGGCGGTGGCGGACACCAGATCGTTGCCGGGGCCGTAGAGCATATTCAGGCCCTTGGTCACGACAGGATCACCGTAGCCGATGACGTCCATGATGGGGGCAGTGCCGCCCTTCTGGACGCAGCCGCAGCTCTTGTCTTCCAGCGTGGTGATGCCGCCAGCCTTGTTGCCCGGAGAGGGGTTGTCGTAGACCACCTCATTGTGGCTGATGAAATACTCCTTGAAGCCGTTGATCATCTTCTCGGCCTTGACAAAGACATCGTGGTTGATGCAGCGATCCATCAGGAAGCCCTCAGCGCCGAACATCTCGGGCACCTCGGTCAGGACGGTGGAGCCGCCCCGCTGGCCCAGCATGTCGGAGAAGCGGCCGATGGTGGGGTTGGCGGTGATGCCGGACAGGCCGTCGGAGCCGCCGCACTTCATACCCACCACCAGCTCGCTGACGGGGATGGGTTCCCGCTTGAACTGGCCGGCGTAAGCAGCCAGCTCCTTCAGGATATCGCGGGCGGCGGCAAATTCGTCGTCCACGTCCTGACAGGTCAGGAACTTCACGCGGTCGTGGTCATAGTCGCCCAGCTCCTTCACGAACTGGTCGTGCTGCAGGTTCTCGCAGCCCAGGTGCAGCACCAGAACGGCGGCAGCATTGGGGTGACGGACCAGAGCGGCCAGCAGCTTGCGGGTCTGTGCGTGGTCGTGGCCGGTCTGGCTGCATCCGAAGGGATGGGTAAAGGTGTACAGGCCCTCGATGGAGCCGGTGACGAGATCCTGATTGTCGGCCACCATCTTCTTGGCGATGTCATTGACACAGCCGACGGTGGGAATGATCCAGATCTCATTGCGGATGGCAGCGCGGCCATCCTTGCGGCGGAAGCCCATGAAGGTCTCCGGCTCTACTCTGGGCAGCGGGCCCAGGTCGGGGGCAGGGTTATAGCTGTACTCCACCTCACCGGACAGGTTGGTGTGGACATTGTGGGTGTGCATCCAGGTGCCCGGCTCGACATCTGCAGTGGCATGGCCGATAGGGAAGCCGTACTTGATGACGTTCTCGCCGTTCTTGATGGGCTTCACGGCCATCTTGTGGCCCTGAGGGATATCCTCCAGAGCGGTGACGGCGAGACCGTCCACTTCCACGAGGGTGCCCTTGGCAATGGGATGCAGGGCGACAACAACGTTGTCGATGGGGCTGATATGGATCGCCTGCGGCATAGTAATTCTCCTTATTGACTCTGAAAAAGCACAAAAGGGCTGCTGCCCAGAGCAGCAGCCCTCTTTTGTGCGGGAATGTTATTCTGTAAGCTTACAGGCAGCTCTTGTAGGCAGCCTCTGCACCCTGCGTGCGGATGAGCTCGAGGTCTGCCACCACGGCAGCCTCCAGACCCTCGATCTTGGTCAGGTCCTGATCCCACATCTGGGTGTTGGACAGCACAGCGTGCACCAGCTGAGCGGGGGTGTCGTCCTTGTGTGCATAGTAGAAGTCCAGAGCCCATGCGTCATCCTGGATCTTATAGGTGTTGCCGGCCGGGCGCTTGCAGATCAGGCCGTCGGCAGTGCGCTCCTGGATGTCGTTGGAGTAGAAGGCGATATAAGCGGCCAGGCTCATGGTCAGGCACTTGGGCAGCTTCTTCTGCTCCTCGATATAGGCCAGGAAGGAAGGCATGTTGCGGGCCTTCCACTTGGAGGTGGAGTTCAGGGAGATGCTCATCAGCTCGTGGTTGACGAAGGGGTTGTTGAAGCGGTCTTCCACAGCAGAAGCGAACTCTTCCAGATCCTTCTTGTCCAGAGGCAGGGTGGGGATGATCTCCTCGTGCAGCATCTTGTTCATGAAGCCGCGGATGGTGTCGTTGTGCATGCAGTCACGCACGATATCGAAGCCGGCCAGATATGCGCCCAGAACGAAGCCGGTGTGTGCACCGTTCAGGATGCGGACCTTGCGCTTCTTGTAGGGGGTGACATCGGGCACGACCATGACATTGACGCCAGCCTTCTTGAACGGCAGCTTGTCCTCCAGACCGGCAGGGCCCTCGATGACCCAGACGCCGAAGACTTCGCCCACGTCCAGAGCCTTATCGGTGTAGCCGTTGGCCTCTTCCAGAGCAGCCAGCTCCTTCGGGTCACGGATGCGGCCCGGAACGATGCGGTCCACCAGAGTGGAGCAGAAGGTGTTGGCGTTGTTCATCCAGTCAATGAAGGCGGGATCCAGGTTCCAGTCCTTGGCGTAGTTGTTGCAGCACTTCTGCAGCTCCTTGCCGTTGTTGTCGATGAGCTCGCAGCTCAGGATGACCAGACCCTTATCAGCAGCGCCCTTGAATGCAGTGTAGCGCTCAAACAGCACGCGGGTCAGCTTTGCAGGGAAGCTGTTGGGGGGCACCTGGTCGAACTGGCTGTCACCCTGGGTGTAGGCGATGCCGGCCTCGGTGGTGTTGGACACAACGATCTCCAAATCCTCAGAGCGGGCCAGAGCCAGCACTTCGTCCCACTTGCCCTCGTTGTAGGGGCAGACACAGTCGTGCACGCAGGAGATGACCCGCTTCAGATCAACCTTCTTGCCCTTCTCGCTGCCGCGCAGGTACAGGGTGTACAGGCCCTCCTGCTCGTTGATCCAGTCTGCCATCTGGGGGAAGTTTGCGATGGGCTGCACCAGCTTCACCTTGCCGTTGAAACCAGCCTTCTCGTTGGCGATATCAATGAAGTAATCCACGAATGCACGCAGGAAGTTGCCTTCGCCGAACTGCATCACCTTGACGGGAGCATCCTTGAGGATGTAGCCGTTGTAGCCAGTGCCTTCCAGAACCTTGTAATTCAAAGTCTCCATTTGAGTGTCTCCTTTTAAAAATTGCTTTGCCTTTTACGGGGCGGCCACGGGCCGTGCCCTTCTCTGCTTCTATTTTATGCTGTTGTATACAAATAAGTCAAGTGGTTCTTAACAGTTTTTTACCCGGGAAGAGGCCATTTTTATAAAAACCAGCGAATTGTACAAGTCCGCGCAAGAATTTTGGGCAGTTTTTCAGTTGTATACATCGGAGATTTCCGGTATACTAAAGACGGGTACAGCCTGTTTGCACGGAACAGGCCCGCACCTCCGCTTTATTAAAGAATGTTGAATCCGTCATGACCATTGAAAAAGGAGTTCTGACCATGAAAGCATTTATGGATAAGGAGTTCATGCTCCAGTCGCCCACCGCACAGCACCTGTATCACGACTACGCCGAGGGTATGCCCATCTGCGATTACCACTGCCACATTCCTCCCCGCGAGATCTACGAGAACCGCCGCTTCGACAACATCGCTCAGGTCTGGCTGGGCGGCCGCAACCCGGACGGCAGCTACTTCGGCGACCACTACAAGTGGCGCGTCATGCGCTCCAACGGCGTGCCCGAGGAGTACATCACCGGTAACAAGCCCGACCGTGAGCGCTTCCAGAAGTTCGCTGAGGCTCTGCCCATGGCCATCGGCAACCCGATGTACCACTGGACCAACCTGGAGCTGCACACCTTCTTTGGCTACGATGGCGTCCTGAACGGCGACACCGCTGAAGAAGTCTGGAACCTGTGCAACGACAAGCTGCAGCATGACCCCAAGCTGACCGTCCGCGGCCTCATCGAGCAGAGCAACGTGGCCTTCATCGGCACCACCGATGACCCCATCGATGACCTGTACTGGCACAAGAAGATCAAGGAAGACCCCACCATCAAGTTCACCGTGGCTCCTTCCTTCCGTCCCGACAAGGCCATCAACATCAACAAGCCCGGCTTTGCTGAGTACATGGGCAAGCTGGCAAAGGTCGTCGGCAAGGAGAAGCTGGCCTGCATCGACTGCGTCACCAGCGCTCTGACCGACCGCATCGAGTTCTTCGCCGAGATGGGCTGCCGTGCTTCCGACCACGGTCTGGATTACATCCCCTACCGTGAGGCCACCAAGGAAGAGGTCAACGCCATCTACCAGAAGGTCATGGCCGGTGAGCCCTGCACCACCGAAGAGGCTGAGAAGTACCAGACCTACATCCTCATCCATCTGGGCAAGCAGTACCATCGTCTGGGCATCGTCATGCAGTTCCATTACAACTGCCTGCGCGGCGTCAACCGCAAGATGGACAACCTGCTGGGACCCGATACCGGCTTCGATATGATCAACACCGCTACCTGCGGCGGCCAGATCGCAGCCCTGCTCAGCGCTCTGAACGACACCGACGAGTGCCCCAAGACCATCATCTACAGCCTGAATCCTGCTGACAACGAGCAGATCGGCACCATTCTGGGCTGCTTCCAGAATAGCGAGATCCCGGGCAAGATCCAGCACGGTTCCGCATGGTGGTTCAACGACCAGAAGATCGGCATGGAGAACCAGATGAAGAGCCTGGCCAACCTGGGCCTGCTGGGCAACTTCGTCGGCATGCTGACCGACAGCCGCAGCTTCTTGAGCTACACCCGCCACGATTACTTCCGCCGCATCCTCTGCAACCTCATCGGCCAGTGGGTGGAAGACGGTGAGTATCCCGATGATGAGAAGGCTCTGGAGAAGATCGTCCGCGGCATCTGCTTCGACAACGCAAAGCGCTACTTCAACCTGTAATCTCTTCTGAGCATCCAGAGGGGCCGCTGCATCTGCAGCGGCCCCTCTTTTTTACCGCTACGACAAAAGCACCCCTGCGGAAGCTCTCCGCAGGGGTGCTCTTGCTTTTTTATTGGAAGTTTACTTGTTGTTGTCGTCTGCAACCATCATCTTGCTGGCCTTGTAGATATCGCCGCAGCCCAGCGTGATGACCAGATCGCCCTCCCGGGCATTCTTCTTCACCCAGTCGGCAGCCTCTTCCAGGCTGTTCACCAGCACGGAGCCGGGGATCTTTGCGGCCAGCATTGCGCTGGTGATGCTGGGGTCGTTGGGCTCACGGCTGCCCATGATGGGGGTGATGACCGTGATATCGGGGATCTT
>DCCL01000059.1:0-2477 GCA_002313795.1 Faecalibacterium prausnitzii | reverse complement strand
AAGTCGTTGAACAGCATCTTGGTACGGCTGTATGTAAACGGCTGATGGACAGCAATGAGGCGCTTGTAACCCAGCTCCCTGGCGGTGGTCAGGGTAGCCCGCAGCTCGGTGGGATGGTGCGCATAATCGTCCACCACCACGGCGCCGTTGCACTCGCCGTAGACCTCAAAGCGGCGGCCTGCGCCCTTGAAGCTTGCGGCAGCGGCAGCGCACTGCTCCACCGTCAGGCCGACAAAGCGGCAGACAGCGCACATGGCCAGTGCGTTGTAGATGTTGTGACGGCCAGGCACAGCCAGACGGATGTGGCCGGTGACCTTGCTCCACTCCTTGAGGTCGAACTCAAAGAAGCCGGGCTTGTACTCCTGCACATTGATGGCCTGATAATCGCCGTCGTTGTCGATGCCGAAGGTGCGGACACGGCGGTCGAGGGGATACATAACGTCCATGGTGTTCTTGTCGTCGGCGTTGGCGAAGATCATGAACTGGGTCATCAGGGCAAAGCGCTTGAAGGCAAACTTCAGCTCACCCATGCTGCCGTAGTAATCCAGATGGTCGTTGTCGATGTTCAGCACCACAGACAGGTAGGGGGTCAGTTTCAGGAAGGTCTCGGAGAACTCGCAAGCCTCGATGACGATATCATCGCCCTTGCCTGCCTTGCCGTAGCCGCCGATGAGGGGCAGCTTGCCGCCGATGACCGCAGAGGGGTCACGGCCTGCCAGCTCCAGCGCCGTAGTGATCATGGAGGTGGTAGTGGTCTTGCCGTGGGTGCCGGAAACGCAGATGCTCTCCTTGTACAGGCGGCTCACGTAGCCCAGCAGAACGCTGCGCTCCACCGTAGTGATGCCGTAGGAAGCTGCCGCATTCAGCTCCACGTTATCCTTGGAAATGGCCGCAGAATAGACCACCAGATCTGCACCGATGACATTATCCGCATTGTGTCCCAGCGAGACCTTGACACCCATCTCACGCTCGGAGCGGATGATGCTGCCGTCCAGCACATCGCTGCCAGAGATCTCGTAGCCCTTGGCCGACAGGATCTGGATGAGGGGGTACATTCCGCTTCCGCCGCAGCCGATGAAGTGGATCTTCTTCACATTATCCAGCAGATGCTGGGTATAATCGGTGTACATGAACATATAAGGCAACCTCCAATAAGTACAAACGGCTGCTGGGCAGACCGTATCCATTCTAGTGACTTCTATTATTATATAATTTTTGGAGCATAAAATAAACACTTCCGAGCGAATTTTCGGAAAGAACCATAAAACAGCCGGTTCCTTTGTGCTATGTGTATAGAATCCACAGCATCCCGGCGCGATTTTTGCCGCTTCACAAAAGATTTACATTTTTCGCTCCCGGATAGCTAACAATCCTGAACTTTTTGTGATATAGTTATAGAGGAAACTTTGCTGCGGCAGCGCCTGCACCGACGCCGGCTGTGCCCGGCACGAAAAGAGGAGAAATTTTTTGAAGATCAAGATCACCGCCGACAGCACCTGTGACCTGTCGGAAGAGCTGCTGCGGCAATGGAACATTTCCCTGATGCCCATGCACATCCTGATGGGCGACGACACTTATCTGGACGGCGTCACCATCCATCCGGCTGACGTTTTTGCCCATGTGGACGCAGGCGGTCAGACCCCGAAATCCGCTGCTGCAAACCCTGTGGAGTACATCGACTTCTTCGAGCCCTTTGCCAAGGAGTACGACGCCGTCATCCACATCTCGGTCAGCGCCAAGCTTTCTTCCTGCTACCAGAACGCCTGCCTCGCTGCACAGGAATACGACAATGTGTCGGTCATCGACAGCGAGAACATCTGCACCGGTCAGGGTTATCTCGTCCTCCGCGCCGCCAAGTGGGCTGCGGACGGCCTGACAGCCCGGAACATCTGTATGCGGCTCCAGAGCCTCGCCAACCGGGTCGAGCTGAGCTTTGTGCTCAACCAGCTCAACTACATGGCCAAGAGCGGCCGCTGCTCCGGCGTGCTGGCCTTCGGCGCCAACATTCTGGGCATCAAGCCCAGCCTCGCCATCATCGACGGTGAGCTGAAGGTCGTCAAGAAGTACCGCGGCAGCCTGCCTATCTGCGTGGGCAAGTACATCACCGACCAGCTGGATGGCCGGGACGACATCGATAACAGCATGGTCTTTATCTCGTCCTGCCAGCCCAAGCCCGGCTGCATGGAGGCCATCAAGGCCGGCCTGCGGAAGTACGGAAAATTCGAAAACATCATCGAAACTGACATCGGAACCACCATCGGCGGTTACTCCGGCCCCGGCACCATCGGCATCGTCTTCGCACGGAAAGGCCGATGAGATCAAGTTTTTAACCAGTACGGCCCCGCATCGTGGAAAACTCCACAGCGGGGCCGTGTTTTTCTTTCAATTCCGGGAGCATTCACATAAAGTTCGGACAGAAGAAAACGCCCTAAGATTTCTCTTAGAGCGTTCTGTTCAAGTCGGCGGCTACCTATTTT
>DCCL01000119.1:7609-8144 GCA_002313795.1 Faecalibacterium prausnitzii | reverse complement strand
TGTTCTTGCCCTCCTGCACATGGTAGGCTTCCATGCCCCGCTCGAACTTGCCGGAGCAGATGCGCATGAAGGCGATGCGGTCGCGGTGGGCCTTGTTCATGTTAGCCTGGATCTTGAAAATGAAGGCCGAGAACTCATCGCGGCAGGGGTCTACCGGCTCACCGGTCAGGCTGTCCACACGGGCCAGCGGGGGAGGGGTGAGGCGGAGGAAGTTCTCGAGGAAGGGCTCCACGCCGAAGTTGGTCAGGGCAGAACCGAAGAAGACGGGGCTCAGCTCGCCCTTCAGCACCTTGTCCAGATCGAACTCTTCGGCGGCACCGTCCAGCAGCTCGATCTCATCCGCCAGCTGCTGATGCAGGTAGGGGGTGAGCAGCTCGTCCAGTGCGGGATCGCCCAGCTCGGCCTCGGTCTCCTCGACCTTCTTCACGCCGTTGGCGCGGCCGTCGCTGGAAAAAGCCAGCACCTTGCGGGTGTTGCGGTCGAACACGCCCTTGAACTCCTTGCCGCAGCCGATGGGCCAGTTCATGGGGTAGGT
>DCCL01000119.1:0-7513 GCA_002313795.1 Faecalibacterium prausnitzii | reverse complement strand
CGGTCCATCTTGTTGATGAAGGTGAAGATGGGGATGTGGCGCAGGGTGCAGACCTTGAACAGCTTGATGGTCTGGGCCTCGACGCCTTTTGCAGCGTCAATGACCATGACAGCCGAGTCGGCTGCCATCAGGGTGCGGTAGGTATCTTCCGAGAAGTCCTGATGGCCCGGGGTGTCCAGAATGTTGACGCACTTGCCGGCATAGTTGAACTGAAGCACAGAGGAAGTGACGGAAATACCGCGCTGCTTCTCAATGTCCATCCAGTCAGAGACGGCGTGCTTTGCGCTCTGCTTGCCCTTGACGGAACCTGCCTGGTTGATGGCTCCGCCGTACAGCAGCAGCTTTTCGGTCAGCGTCGTTTTACCGGCGTCGGGATGGCTGATGATCGCAAACGTCCGGCGGCGCTCGATTTCTTCACGATTAGTCATATAAGTTCTATTCTCCTGAGATGCGGCCCGTGGGCCGAGTGGATGTAGAGACAATGTTCTGTCGATTTACATGGGAGAGTCTCCTCACAAAAATGCATACAACGCTTATTTTAACAGAAAACCTACATGGATGCAAGAGTTTTTGCTATTTTTTCAGAACAAGGCAGGGCAGGGGCGCTGTATCGGCCCAGTTGGCAAAATCACACACCAGTACGGTGTATTTTTCCAGAGGGAGGGCCCGGAGCCAGCGGAGGATGCTCTGCTTCTCGTCTGAGCCGATGACCCGCCCGCTGTAGAGGATGGCGCTGAGCACGCCGCCGGTGCGCAGGGCGGTGAGGGCAGCTTCCAGTGCCGGGATGCTGCTGTCTGCCGTGGAGAACACGGCGTGGTCGGCCCCGGGCAGCCAGCCAAAGTTGAACATCACGATGTCGGCGGTGCCGGGTGAGACATAGTGCAGCAGGTTTGCATGGCTGTCGCAGTGCAGCTCGGCGGCAAGCCCCTGCTTTTCGAGGTTGGCCCGGGTGGACGCGATGGCCTCCGGCTGGATGTCGAAGCCCAGCACCCTGCCCTCTGGCCCGGTCAGGCGGCAGAGAAAGGCCGTGTCGCCGCCGTTGCCGCAGGTGGCATCAATGCACAGGTCGGCCCCGGGCAGATGGGTGGCAAGGTAATCCTGCACAAAATGGACAGCGGTCAGGTCGGGGGTGCGGCGGCGGACGAGGTGCCCGCCCTCCTCAGCAAAGGCGAACTTTTTCCAGAACGCCATCTCCCCCTTGTCGGCAGGCAGGGGGGCCGTGAACACTGTGGCTGCCTCCCGGTCATAGCCGCCGAAGCGGCGGAGAACTTCTTTCAGCAGGTAAGAGCCGTAGCCCTTCCGCCGCCACTGGGGCAGGACGGACAGGGCCGTGATGTCGGCTCCCTTCGGGGCTGGGGTCAGCGCACACTGGCCGATGATGTCGGCCTCTTTATAAAGGGCAAAGCCTGTTTCGGTGACAGAAAGCTTCATAAGGCCTCCTTTGGACTTTTTAGACTTTATTTCACATATTCTTCACTGGGGACACGATTGATTTTCACAATTAGCAGATAGAATAATAACGTGCCAGAAAGGAGCGGAACAAGACCCTCCGCTGGCCGTATCCCTTCAGGAAAGGAAGTAATACAATGGATGAAAATAAATGGGAATATGACTATTCCTCTTCCAATAATTCTGCCGGAGATACCGGCTATCCCAACGTGGGGTCCAGTGGCATGAACACGGCCAATACCGCGTCGAACTTCAGTGAGAGCACTGGCGCAGGTGCTGCCCCCGGCGGCACTACCACGCCCCCTCCCGCAGGCCCTGCACAGAACGCAGCCCCTGCCGCGCCCGCGCCGAAGAAACCGAAAAAGAAACGGAACACCGGCAAGGCGGCAAGGAGCATCGTTGCTCTGGTGCTGGCCGCAGCCATGGGCTTCATGGGCGGCTTTGTGGGTGCACGCTTCGGCGGCAACAACAAGGTCGTCATCCAGCAGGTGGAGCGTTCCAGCAGCGCGGCAGCAGATTCTGACAGCGCAGCGGACGGCACCACTGTTTCCGGCGGCATGACCACCGCCGAGGTGGCCAAGACCGTCAGCCCCAGCGTTGTGGTCATCACCACCGAGCAGGTGGTCTACTCCCAGTGGTCCTGGTACGGCCAGAGCCAGGTGGAGAGCGGTGCCGGTTCCGGCGTCATCATCAGCTCTGACGGTTACATCCTGACCTGTGACCATGTGGTGGAAGGTGCTTCCAACATCAAAGTCACCATCGACGATAAAGATTATACGGCAACGGTCGTGGGCGAAGATTCCACCAGCGACATTGCCGTCATCAAAATCGATGCCGACGGCCTGACCCCCGCCATCGTAGGCGACAGCGACAAGCTGACCGTGGGCGACGGCGTTGTGGCCGTGGGCAACCCGCTGGGTGAGCTGGGCGGCACCGTCACCAGCGGCATCGTCAGCGCCCTGAACCGCAGTGTTACCATTCAGGGTTCCAGCTCCGTCAACACCATGTCCCTGATCCAGATGGATGCCTCCGTCAGCCCCGGCAACTCCGGCGGCGGCCTGTTCAACATGAACGGCGAACTGGTGGGCATCGTCAATGCAAAGTCCTCTGACTCCGACGCTGAGGGTCTGGGCTTCGCGATCCCCATCAATGATGCCATCAAGGTGGCACAGGATCTGCTGGAAAACGGCTATGTTACCGGACGTCCCTATATGGGCATCACCTATCTGGCCGTCACTGACCAGCAGACGGCAGCACAGCTGGGCGTCAACGCCTACGGCATTTATGTCGTGGATGTCGTCTCCGGCGGCCCCGCTGATAAGGCCGGTCTGAAGGCAGGCGACCGCATCGTGAGCGTGGATAACACCGAAGTGGCTCAGAAATCCGACCTGAGCTCCATCATGCAGGAGCACTCCGCCGGTGATACCCTGAGCATCGTGATCGCCCGCGATGGCCAGATGCAGACGGTCAGCCTGACTCTGGGCGAAAAGAATGCCTCCAACAGCGGCAGCAACAGCAATGGTGCAGCCCGTCAGGAGACTCCCGCCGAGTCTGCACAGCAGACCCCGCAGGGCTAAATCAAGACATTCCCGGATGAAGTTCCTTTCTTCTTGTTGGGCGGTCTGCCGCAGAAATGCGGCGGGCCGCTTTTTTTGTTTTTACATCAGGCCGAAGATGGTCGCACTGCAGGGCCGCAGGGTCACTTCGCCGCCGCAGACCCGGCTGGGGCCTTTCCAGAGGGCCGAGGAAACGCCGTCGCTCAGCAGCTTCCACTGCCCGTCGGGCAGCTTTACCCGCTTCTCTTCCTCTGTGGGATTGTAGAACACGCAGAGCGCTTTCCATGCGGCACCGTCCCCGGGGACAGCGGGCAGCGTCCAGCCCACCATCGGCTGTTCCAGCGAGAAGAACCGGATGGCCGCAGGGCTGGCTTTATCCGAGGCGCTCAGCCGGGGAAACTGTGCCCGCAGGCCCAGCAGGCCCCGGTAGTAGTCCACGAGGGCGTGGAACTGTGCGGCCCGCTTCCAATCCAGACGGTTGAGAGCAGGGGAAGAGCGGTAGCTGTTGCCCTGTCCCTTTTTGGTGCGGGCAAACTCCTCACCGGCCTGCATGAAAGGCATTCCCATGCAGGTGAGATAGATGCCTGCCGCCAGCCGGTTCTGGGCCAGCGCCGCCGAGTCCATGGCGGAGTATTCGGGCTGGTCATACCGGACGAGAAGGAGCTTGTCCCAGAGGGTGAAATTGTCGTGGGCCGAGACGTAGCTGACGATCTGAGAGGGGGAGTGGGGCGGCAGCTTATCGCTGCGGCACCACGCCGCCACAGCCCCGCCGATGTCCCAGAAGCTGCCCGGCTTCCCCTCCACATAGCCCGGTTCCCGGGCGTCGAAGCAGCCGCCCTTGATGACGTCCCGGGTGTTGTCGCAGAAGATGCCAATGCGGTCGGAGAACATGGCGAGGTTGGCCTTGTTGGCCTCGTACCGGTGGAGCTGGCTCCCGCCGCCCTGCCAGGGCTCACCATACATCAGGATATCTTTGCCGCCGGGCAGGGCGTCCAGCGCGGCTCGCAGCTCGTTCATGGTATCCATATCGTAGAGGCCCATCAGGTCGAACCGGAAGCCGTCGATGTGGTATTCCTGGGCCCAGTAGAGCACCGAATCGATGAGGTATTTCCGGGCCATGGGCCGCTCACTGGCAAACTCGTTGCCGCAGCCGCTGCCATTGGAGAAACTGCCGTCCGGATTCTGCCGGAAGAAATAGTAGGGCACGGTGTCGTTCAGGGGGTTCTCGTTGCGGTACATATGGTTATATACCACGTCCATGATGACGCCGATGCCTGCGCCGTGGAGGGCGGCGATCATCTCCTTGCACTCCCGTACCCGCACTTCACCTTTGGTGGGGTCGGTGGAGTAACTGCCCTCCGGCACATTGAAGTTGGTGGGGTCATAGCCCCAGTTGTACTGCCGGGTCAGAGGGCGGCTCTCGTCCACGCTGCCGAAATCAAAGATGGGCATCAGCTGCACATAGCCCACCCCCAGCCGCTTAAGGTAATCGAGGCCGGTGGGAAAGGTGCCCGCTGAGGAGAGGGTAGTGCCCTGCTGGGTAAAGGCCATGAATTTGCCCCGCCAGCCGTTCCGCACACCACTGGCGGGGTCCTGGGAGAAGTCCCGGACGCTGACCTCCCACACCGTCCGGCGGGAGGCCGGGATATTCACCCGGTGGTCGTGGAGCCAGTCCGGCGGGTCGATGCGGGGCAGGTCGAGGATCATGCTCCGCCGCCCGTTGACGCCGACCGACCGGGCGTAGGGATCGCCGGTCTCGTGGCGCTTTCCATCCACCGTGATGGTGAAGGTATAGTACCGCCCGTGCTGGTCGCCGGGCAGGTAGACCGTCCACAGGCCCTGCGGGTGTTTTTCCAGCGGCAGAGTGCCCACACGGGCCCCGCCGTCGCCCCGGCGGTAAAGGTTCACCGATACGCTCTCTGCCGTGGGGGCCCAGAGCCGCAGCCGGGTGCCGGAGGGAGAGTATTCCGGGCCGAGAGGACCGGTATAGGTGTTCTGTCGGGCAAAGTCGCTGCTCTCAAACAGCGTTTTCCAGTCCGCAGGGGTATTCATTGGCATCCATTCCCTTCTCATCATCAAATATATACAAATTTAGTGTAACCGCCCATCCCCGGATTTTCAAGACTTTTCTTGCAAAAGGCCGCAAACTACACTATACTGGAAAAAACGCAGAACGGAGGCAGGCTATGGCATACACCGACGATTGGGAGAGCTTGATGAACGGAGTGTTCGGCCCGGGCGGCAGGCTGCGCTTCACCCCGCAGGAGCCCGCAAAGCAGGAGAAAGCACCCGAAAAAACAGCAGGCCTGCCCGACCTGAATGCGGCTCTGCTCCAGCAGCAGAAAAAGCTGGACGAGATGCTCAAAAAACAGAACGCAGAGATGCGGGGCGGCACGGCAGAAGACGCACTGGCCCAGAGCCGGAAGATGCTGCAGGACATGGAGGCCGACGGCCTGCTGGCCAAAGGAACCACTGAGGTGAAGCAGGAACATCTGGGCAGTTTTGAAGGGCTGGCCGATGAGGTGAAAAAGACGGTTCTGGGGCAGGATGCCTATGTGGAGGGCGTGGTGCGGGCCATGCGCCGCCCCTTCGTGCTGGGGACAGAGCCCCCCACGGCCCGGAACGTTATCCTGCTCAGCGGTGCGCCGGGCACCGGGCGGCATTTTGCCCTGACCGAGACAGCCCGCTGCATGGCGGCGAGGGGTCTGCTGCGAAGCGAGAAACTTGCAGTCATGGACCTGGCCCTCTACCCCAACTCTGGGGCAGAAAAGCTCTTTTTACAGGATTTGTATGCCGCCCTTCATGCGCCCGGGGAGATCCTGATATTCGAGCACTATGAGAACTGTTACCCGGGCTTCCTCAAAACGCTGTCCGATTTGGCGGTAAAGGGCAGTGCGCCCCTGTCCAGCCGGTATCTCGTGAATAAAGAAGGCATCCTCGTGGACGCCGGGACGGCACTGGCTCCCGGGGCCGTCAGCAGTATCACCCCCTGCGGGAAGTATCTCATCTTCTTCTCTCAGCGGGGCCGGGAGGCGTTGGCGGATAAGTTCGGCGCTCCCTTCGTCTCGGCGCTGGGGGATGTCTGCGAGACGAAAGCCTTTGCCCGGGAAGACCTCGCGGCTCTTGCGGCTCAGCAGCTCAACGCACTGGCCGCAAAAGTGCACGCCCGTCTGGGCCTGACCCTTGCCGCCGGGGCCGATGTGCGGGACTATGTGGCCGCGCAGTGCAGCCCAAAACAGGGGGCCGCCGGACTTGCGGCCTGCTGTGATAAGATATTCCGGGCCCTGAGCGAATACTGTCTTCAGACGGATAAGACCCTCACCGGAACTGTCAGCCTGACGGCCCGGGAGGATGGCATCGACTTTGCCCTCAACGACGCTGCACCGCAGAAGCTGTTCGACCTGCTGCCCGCCGCCTACACCGGGGCCGTGGAGGAGATAAAGCAGGAGCTGAACGACCTTGTGGGTCTGGCCCCGGTCAAGAAATATGTGTTCGGTCTGGCCGATAACATTCAGGTGCAGCAGCGCCGGGCGGCGGCAGGCTTCAAGACAGCCAGCCTTTCCATGCATATGATATTCACTGGAAACCCCGGCACCGGCAAGACCACCATCGCCCGGCTGGTGGCAAAGTACCTCAAGGCCATCGGTGCCCTCAAGGGCGGGCAGCTGGTGGAGGTGAGCCGGGGCGACCTTGTGGGCCGCTACACCGGCCACACAGCCCCCTTGACCAACAGCGTCATCGAGAGTGCACTGGGCGGTGTCCTCTTCATCGATGAAGCTTACAGCCTCTACCGGGGCGAACAGGACAGCTTCGGCCTCGAGGCCATCGATACACTGGTGAAGGGGATGGAAGACCACCGGGACGAGCTGGTGGTCATTCTGGCGGGCTATACCAAAGAGATGGATACTTTCCTTACTGCCAACAGCGGCCTTGCCAGCCGGTTCCCCAATAAGATAGAATTTCCGGATTACACCGCCGACGAGCTGCTGGACATCACGAATGTTCTGGCCAAAGGCAAGGGCTACCGGCTGGCCGAGAGCTGCACCTTCCCGCTGCTGGGCTATTACAAGCGCCGTCAGGCGCTGGATGCCCGCACCGCGGGCAATGGCCGTCTGGCCCGCAACACGCTGGAAAAGGCCATCTTCAACCAGAGCCGCCGCCTTGTAGCGGAGCCTGCCGCAGAACTTGACCTCATCCTGCCCAGCGACCTGGAATTTGAAGAATGAACAGAGAAAAGGGCTGATGGTTCGCTGGCGCGAAGGTTTAAATTGCTCTGATTGCAGAGAAACGTTCTCTTTTGCGTACCAAAAGAGAACCAGAAAAGTACCCGCTCTGAGAGGCTCGGCGGTGGCAAAGCCATGAAAGCCCCAGTGGGGCTTTCATGTCCGACAGTCCGGTTTGCGGAGCAAATGCCGCGTGTTCAGCGCGGCAAGGACAGGGGGCACGGGAAAGGGGCTGCACGCCCCTTTCAGACCCCAAAGAAGAAGTAGAAATCACAAAAAGCTAGC
>DCCL01000019.1 GCA_002313795.1 Faecalibacterium prausnitzii | reverse complement strand
CTACTTCGGTAAGGGCCTTGTCCCAGAGGTCGTAGAAGAGGTAATTATCCTGAGCGTTGACGCCCATATAGAGCGAGATCGTGCTGCCCGGCACGATGGCAGTGCGCAGACGGTTCAGGTTGTCCTGCTGGGCCAGCTGCTGGGCGGTGTAAGTCTTGAGAAGGGCAGCATCCACCCGGCCGGAGAGGACTGCTTCCACACACTTGACCAGTGTGTCTTTGTATACGATCTCCGCATCGGGCCAGTGGGAGTCGGTAACTCCCTCGATGGTGTAGTTGGAGGTGAGCACGGCGATCTTCTGGGGCTGGCCCGTAAAATCAGATCGCTGCAGCAGGGAAACGGAGGTGGTCATGTAAGGATCGGTGGTCTTGTAAATGATATCGCTCTGACCATCGTAGTAGGGGCTGGCATTGAGCCAGACGTCAATGCTGCCATCGGCCAGCAGCCTGCCGTACTCGTAGACGTCGGAGACCGGAACGATCTCATACTTCAACCCAAGCCGCTGGGCGGTGGCGATGAAAATATCCGCAATGATGCCATGGGCAGAGCCGTCCTCGCCATACCAGCTGTAGGGCGCACCCTCGGGGTTCATCACGGCACGGATGGTGCAGCCCAGATTCTTCAGGGTATTGAGGTAGGCCTGCTCCTCGGTGGTGAAGTCACTGTTTTTGGAGGGGGCACCATAATATTCGTTGTAGAGGTCGGTGCGCCAGTTGGGGGTCTCCACGTTCATGGCGTCGATGGCGCGGTCGATATCATCCAGCAGGGCCTGGTCTTCCTTCCGGGCCATGAGGTAGTAGGGAGTCTCTTCGAACCGCTCAACGATGTGCTCATCTTCCGGCGTGCCGATGTAGCTGTTGATGATGGCATCCACGGCTCCATTGATGAGGGCATTGGTCAGCTCAGCGGGGGTGTCGTAATAGACGATGGTATGGGTAAAGCCCTTGCTCTTGGCCCAGCCCTCAAAGCGGTCGTTATAGGTGTGGCGGCGCAGCAGGCCGATGCGGATGCCCTCATAGGTGGAGTAATCGCCCGCTACGATATCGGTATTGCCCACCTTGACGCTCATGCAGGTGGTGGCCGTGATGGCCGGATGGGTGGAGAAGACAAAATCTTTCTCCCGTTCCGGGGTCTTCTTGGCGGCGGTGTAGATGTCGATCTCACCGTTCCGCAGCATCTCCTCGTTCTCCTTGGCGGTCTTGTCAAAGCCCACATAGGTAAAGGTGCACTGCATAAAGCGGGCGATATCCTGCATCATGTCGTAGCCGTAGCCATACTTGTGGCCGTCGGAGTCCTGCATATTGAAGCAGTCGTAGGGATAATAAGAGACCCGGTACTGCTTCGTCTCGTATTTGGGCAGGCCGTTGGAGGCGAAGGCCGTGCAGGTGAACAGCACCAGCTGTGCCATCAGACACAGGAGGGCGATGGGACGTTTTGGCATTTTGTTTCCTCGCTGGATAAAAAAGAAAAAAACTTTCGTGTGCTCATCATAACATATCCTGCACCCGAATGCAACGGGTCGGAAAGGCAGAAGCTGTTTTCACAAACAGAGTGTGCAGATGAACACCGGGAAGGCGCCTTTTGGTCGGAAAATACTGGATTGAAGGCAGTGTAAACTGCATCTTGTCGGCTGGGGGCAGTCTGGCAGTTCCCTGCCAGCAATCGCAAACAAGTTTGCGATTGAGCCGCTTGGCAGGAAACCACCCTCCGCCCCGCCTCTGGTGGTGGGTTCTGGCTGAAATCTCGTTTCCAGCGGGGCACAGCACCTCAGGCACGCAGGGCGTTTTCTGAGAAAGTGTCTGTTGAAAGCAGCAACCCGACCCGCTTGCGAAGGACATTGCCGGAACTTCCACTATACACTATAGAGAAAAAATGGAGAAATGTGATATTGCCATGCACTCTTGTGTTGTTGAAAACTTTCTGGCAGTTCTTTCTAATGAAAGAAAAGGTGCATCCTGACCCATTGGCAGAGATCAGGATGCACCGGTGGCTCAGTTCAGAAGGAACGCACTGTAAAGCAGGATGGAATCGACAGACAGCTCAAGCAGCGTGCAGTGTCTGAGGAAAACGGCTTTTTAGTGATAGTCATTTTTCAGCTCTTCCTGCAGATTGGCCTGAATGTCCTTCAGGCATTCCAGAAGCAGGGGATTGAAGGTGCCGCACTCGCCGCCCAGTATCATGGCCACGGCCTTTTCGTGGGAGAATGCTTTCTTGTAGCAGCGCTCACTGGTCAGAGCATCGTAAACATCGGCCAGAGAGACGATCTGTGCGCCGATGGGGATATCATTGCCCTTCAGGCCATCAGGATAGCCCCGGCCATCCCACCGCTCATGGTGCCAGCGGGCAATGCCGTAGGCGGTCTGGAGCAGCGGTTCTTTCTCAAAGTTTTCCAGCCGTTTGAGCATGGCCGCACCTTCGGTGGTGTGGGTCTTGATGATTGCAAACTCCTCCGGCGTCAGTCGTCCGGGCTTGTTCAGAATCTTCTCGTCAATGGCGATCTTGCCGATGTCGTGCAGGGCCGAGGCCAGCGTGATATTGTCCTGCTCCTCAGAGGAGAGGTCATACTGGTCGGTCTTGTTCAGCAGCCGGGCCATGATCATCTCGGTCAGGATACGGATGTGCCGCACGTGGGAGCCGCTCTCGCCGTTGCGGAACTCCACGATCTGGCTCAGCACGTTGACCAGCATGGTGGTGTTGTGTTCCTGCTTGCGGGTCTGGGCCGAGACCATCCGCACCAGCTGCCGCTGCTTGGCGTAGAGCTTGATGGTGTTGAAGGCCCGGCGGTAGACCACTTTGGCATCGAAGGGACGGCTGATGTAGTCGGAGATGCCCAGCTCATAGGCCCGCCGTATAATTTCGGGGGAATCGTCGCTGGAGATCATGATGACCGGNNATCATAATAACAGGTACATCTTCGATGCTGTGGTTGGCGTTCATGGCTTTCAGCACTTCGTAGCCATCCATGACGGGCATGTTGATGTCCAGCAGCACCAGTGCCACATCGCCGGGGTTGCGGGAAAGCTGCTCAAGACACTCTTCGCCGTCGCCCGCTTCCAGAATGCGGAAGTCTGTGCCCAGGATCTCAGCCAGAAGCATCCGGTTCATCTCGGAGTCGTCGGCAATCAAAATCTGCTGCCGGGACTTCTTGGGCAGCAGGGTAGAGGGAGACGAGAGAACCGCGCTGGTGCTGGCCACCACCACAGCATTCTTGTGCTCCTTGGCCTGATACATCAGGCGGCTGGCGCTGTGGACGGCGGTCTCCATGGTGTCGTTGGCGGTCTGCAGCACGCCGCCGATGCTGACGGACAGGTGCAGGTGGGGGTAGCCCGGTATGCTGGAAGCCTGGATGCGGGCCCGGAACTGCTCCAGCTTCTCCTTGAACTTCTCGGTCTGGATGCCGGGCAGGATGAGCAGGAACTCATCGCCGCCGTACCGGATGAGGGTGTCGGTCTGGCGGATGCAGCTGCGGATGATGTTGGCGGCCACTTCCAGCGCCAGATCGCCGGCCTCGTGGCCGCAGGAGTCGTTGTAGACCTTGAAATCGTCCAAGTCCATCACGGCCACACCGGCAGGGCCCTCAAAGTTCCGGGCTACATCTTCGTAATAGCGGCGGTTGAAGGCGGTGGTGATGGTGTCGTGGTAGAGCTTGACCCCGTAGCCGGAGGCCTCGCTCATGAGGGCCTCGCTGTCCTCCGGGTCAATGGTGGTGCGGCAGGGGGTGCGCTGCACCAGCTCCAGCACGCAAGGTTTGCCCTCTACCTCGTAATAGCAGGCTGTGATGTGTGCAATGTCACTGCCGCAGGATTCCAGACGGCACTGGCGGGTGCCGGTGATCAGCGCTTTCTTGGCAGCGCAGTGGCGCGAGAAGGCCTTCCGGTTCCGGCAGGCAAAGCAGACATCCGGCCCGGCAGGGTCGGTGCGCGCGCCCTCCTGAATGCTGTTGATGGTGTCAGCATCCAGCAGCCGGACGTCTGTATACATCTCGCGGCAGACCGCGATGCGGGCCTGCATTTCTTCTCTCGTCATAAAAATCAATACCCTTTCAGGGAATCGGAACCACCCCGTCGCTGAAAAATCGACCGGGGGTGGGAGTAACGATTGCTCTTTGTTCTGCGGCTTAAATTCTTTTATTGCTCTATTATACCGTCAAAGGTTACAAAAAGAAAGAGAATTTTCCCAGAAGTTCATCTTTTTTCCATCTCTTTTCCGCTTCTTAACCAGTATCCCGCCAAAAGTTGCCTAAGTAATAAAGGAACCCGGCATCGGGAGGCGGACTCTCGGTGCCGGGTGAAATAAATTTTTATTTGTTGGCAGCGCGGTAGATGGCCACCATGTCGTCAAAGGTCA
>DCCL01000100.1:21139-21646 GCA_002313795.1 Faecalibacterium prausnitzii | reverse complement strand
CGCACTATTTTGCAACAGCCTCTCATCGTCCGGGTGAAGCCGGAGCAGCAGTTTGACCTCCAATGTCTGATAAAAATAATCTTCGAGCTGTTCCCGAGTGTCCCCTGAATGGATAGGATCAGGTTTATTTCCCTCTGTTTTATTCTTATCAGTCTTATTACATTGCGGTTTTGGCTGCTCCTGAACTGCATTTTCAACAGCACCAGAATTGCCGTTTGCGCAATTCAGTGGGGGAATTTTTGACACCCCTGTGGAAAAGTTCTTGACGAAAATCAAGCTGGGTCTGCCCAGCCCGCGCCGCTTGCGCTCGATCAGGTCTGCCTGTTCCAGTTCCCGGAACAGCTTGACCGCCTTGTGTTCGGCGCAGCAGAGCGATTCCCGCACCTCCCGGACAGTGTAGATGATATACACCCGGCCTTGCTCATCCAGCCAGTTGTTCTTTGCGGACAGGCTCATTCGGTCAAGCAGGATGCCGTACAATGTTCGGGCATCGGTGGAGAGCTGCCG
>DCCL01000100.1:20858-21068 GCA_002313795.1 Faecalibacterium prausnitzii | reverse complement strand
TAGGAAAACAGTTCACCCGACTGACCGTAGAAGTAGTCGAGCGTCATTTGGTGTGACCTCGGATTTTCAACTGTGAACATGTGTTCATGTGCAAAACTATCCCTCCCTTTCAAATAAGCGAAAAACAGGTTGACATTCACCAGAAAAAACGCTTACAATGGTGATAATAAAAGTGTCAACCGATGTAACAGGAGAAGATGCTTATATGCT
>DCCL01000100.1:10181-20784 GCA_002313795.1 Faecalibacterium prausnitzii | reverse complement strand
ACTTATGCAGAAGAGTGGATCACAGCCCCGCTTTCCCGTGAGATGATACAGGATGTGGACCATTCTACCGTGTTGGACAGTGGCGTGATTGACAGCCCGGTACTGGGAAAAATCCCTCCGGTACAGTTGTCGGGCGAAGTAAAGACCTTGATTTTGATAGCGAACGAGCCGGAAAAGTGTTCAACGCTTCAACTTGTGGAGATAACTGTGCCAAATGGCTGTTGAAAATTGCTGAAAAGCAGGATATTACCATCAACCTCCGGCATATCATGGATTTCTGAAATGGAACATTTACCATCCGTATCCTGAATACCAATCAGATCGTTCACTCCATGCGAGAGCTTGTCCCTATTGCAGGACTTTATGTGTGAGGAATTTTTATGACAGGAGCATATCGGGTCATTGTACAAAATCGAAAAATCAAGTTCGATTTTGAAATACGGCGGAATATCACGATTCTGCGCGGAGATAGTGCCACGGGAAAGACTACGCTCGTAGAGATGATTCGGGAATATGAGGAACTTGGCCCGGACAGTGGAATTGAACTGCAATGCGAAAAAGATTGTGTTGTTCTTTCCGGGCGGCAGTGGAAAAAACAGCTTTCCGACCTCTCGCAGAGCATCGTTTTTATTGATGAGGGAAACGCTTTTACTGCGTCAAAGGAATTTGCCGCCGCAATTCAAAAAACCGACAACTACTATGTGCTTGTCACGCGGGAAGGACTTGAAACACTGCCATACAGTGTAACGGAAATTTACGGCATCCGCGCTTCCAAGCATTTCGGCGACTTGAAACAGACCTATAATGAATTCTTCCGAATTTAAGCAAACAGGACTGCCACACACATTACGCTGTGGAGCAGTCCTGTTCGTTTATGATAATCAATGAATTTTGTAGAACACCCGATTTCCGGCCTTCCGTGCAGCTAACAATCCCATCTCATGGAATTTCATTACAAACGTCCGAATCGTGGCATACGCGGCGTTGCGGAAGTCCTTTTCCAACTGCTTGGTGGTAAATTCTTCTGTGCCATAGGCCGACAGAACGTATTCCCAAAGAAGCCGTTCCTTTTCGGTGATTTTTCCAGCAGTGAGGGCGGCTTGATAGACCTGAAGATCGGCCTGTGGAGGTGCGGCGTCTACTTGTAGGCGGTTGTAAACCTCGTTGCAGAAGTAGGACAAAAAAGGTGTCACATCCGTATAGCCAGAAATCAGAGCATTTTTTTCAACACATTCATAGGCTTTGTAATAAGCTCCCTTGCTTTCGGCAATATAGCGTGAGAACGGTGTGAACAATGCCGCTGGGTAGCCTTGTTGGACGAGATACCAGAGGTGGAACAGCCGTGCAGTACGGCCATTTCCATCAAAATAGGGATGGTAATATGCAAATGCAAAGTGCAGGATAGCCGCTTTGTGCAGCTCGTTGATGCCATCTCTCGCATTGGCAAAGTCGATCAGCCGTTTCATAGCATTTGCAAGCTGCCCGACCGGAATGCCCGCACGGGATTCTTCACCGCCTACAATAAAAACATCGTCATGGCGGTAAAAGCGGTCTTGGCGTAAACGGTCTTCCGCAGGCAGATAATCGCCTGTGCTGATTTGGTAGAGATGGTGCAGATTTTCTTCGGTGATCGTATTTTGGCGGTCTGCAATGAACTCCAATCCACGCTTCATGCCATAGATTCGGGCTTCCTGTTCATCGCGGGGAGCATAGCCATTGAGGATATGCCGGATGCTGTTGCGGGTGGAATGGATGCTTTCAATTTGAAAGGTAGCGTGGATTTCCTCGGTCATGGCCTGCAAACCGAAGGTTTGCCCGCCGATAGGCGCAGAGAGCAGCTGCTTCATGCCATTCGTAGAAATCTGCACGAGATTCGGCAGATAGAACAATTCATCGCCGGAAAAATCAGACAGCGGCAGAGACTGTGCGAAGTTCTGTTGCAACAACTCCGTGAACTCTTTGACGCTGGCGGTCGAATATTTGTACTCCATCCGCTCAAGTTCAAACAGATGCTTGTCTGAAAGCATTTTGGCAAATTTTGCTCCATCCATGGTACGCACCTCGCAACTGATATTGATTGATACTAATTCGTGTCAATATACAGCATACAGATACTCTTTAGAAAAGTCAAGCGAGAATTGAAAAATCATTTCCAATCTTCGTCCACGTTTTTCCGGCTCATTCGCAAGCGACGTCATCAATTTCAGATATGTTATTTTCGCCTGAGAACAGGGCGGTCACACAAATTATCGTGGAACCGCCCTGGAAAATCAATATGTAATTGTCATTGCACCCTCATGGCAGTCCTGCGCATAGGTGCGGAGCAGATCAAGATGCTTTTGGGATTTTCGGACAATGGCAGTTGCGCGGTCGCTGGACATAAACTCGATGATTGCAAGCCGTGGAATCGTCAGTGTGCCACGAATTTTGAATCCGACAAGGATTTTCTGATTGCACCACCGCTGGATGCTCTGTGCAGAGTAACCCGTCAGTTCTGACACTTGCGGAGTAGTCAGCAGGTCATCGTATCCAGCGGTGAGCTTCTCCCATATGGTATACAGCCCTGTTTTTTCTGGTTCGGTAAAATCAAAGCGAATGATTTCTGCGGCGGGCTTGTCCGGGTGCCGCCGCTTGGGGCAGCCGTTCTTGCCGATATAAAAGCCTGTCGGAGCCTTATATTTTTCGGGATTATCTTCACGGTCACACAGATAGGTTATCACATCGTGGGTCACAATGTGGTACTTGCGCGTTTTCTTTCCGGTGTTGATGCAGGGAACGAGACCGGAATCCAAAAGGTATTTTGCGTGTTGCTTATTGATGCGTGCAACTCGGTAGAACTGGTCTTTCGTCATACCGTTCGGGTATTCTTCGAGAATTTTATACCGAAATATGTAAGACTCCTGCCGTCGACATCATCAGTGTACCCAACGGCAGAAGAGAATGCAAGGATGTCACGCCCGAACAACATTGCTGGGTGCGAATCCGATAAGATAAGTTAAAAGGTGTGCTTTTGGAATACGGTATCCTGATGCAAGACGGAATAAGAAGGAGAGGGAACATGAAAGAAACAAAGACCATTGATATGCTCCACGGCCCACTGCTGGGGCGGGCCGAACCGACCGCTGCCGCCGGGTGCTGGGGCTCTGTCTGGTCTGCGGGGCCGTGTCCTGCGGGCTGCTCACGGTGCCGCTGACGGTCTGGCACGCCGCATCTGCGTCCCTGTTTTCGGGCGACCCGGCGGACATTGAGGCCGGCCGCAGGCGTCCGCATCCTGCTCGTTCTGGCCTTTGAGCCGGTCTGCGCCTGCTATGAGGTTTCCTCCGGCGTCCTGCGGGGCGCAGGGCATTCGGTTCTGCCTGCAGTGCTCACCATCCTTAGCACCTGCCTGCTCCGCATCCTGTGGAGCTTCACGGTGTTCGTCCATTTCGGCACACTGGAAAGCCTGTATATTGTCTTCCCGGTCTCCTGGCTGGTGACAACAGCACTGGTCTGGACGGCCTATTGCGTGGTAAAGCCTCTGAAAAAAGTGAAATAAGACCCCGGCGGCTTGGCCCAAAAAGAAAACGCAGCGTCTCCCGTTTTTCGGGTGATATGTACCCAGTTTTCTGGACACTGGCTCAAAAATGAATAATTAGGTTTCCATCATGGATGCTTTCCTGAATTTAGAGGGAGGCATCCATTTTGTTTTCGCTTGGATTCTGCTGTTATTATAATAATCGATATAATCCGCAATAGCCTTGGAGAAAGATTCAAAGGAAGGATAATCTTTCTCCAAGCCATAGAACATTTCATTTTTCAATCTGCCGAAGAACGTCTCCATAATGCAGTTATCATAGCAGTTGCCTTTTCTGGACATAGATTGAATGATTCCGTGCTTCTGAAGTTCATTGCGGTAAAATGCGTGTTGGTACTGCCAGCCCTGCTCTGAGTGCATGATCAAACCTTGCACAGAAGGAAAACGTTCAAATGCTTTATTCAGCATATCCTTGATTTGTTCCATGTTCGGGCTGGTAGAGAGATTGTAAGAAATAATCTCATTTGTGTTCATATCCAGAATCGGAGAAATATAGCATTTACCCCAAGACAGATTGAACTGCGACACATCGGTCGTCCACTTCTGCAGCGGCCTCTCCGTGCTGAAATCCCGGTTGATAATATTGTCAGCAACTTTTCCAACGTCACCTCTGTAAGAATGGTACTTTTCCTTGGGACGCTTGCCAAACAGTCCAAGCTGATTCATGATTCGTTGGACACGCTTATGGTTTACTTGAAAACCGCGATTCAGAAGTTCCTTATATACTCGTCTTACTCCGTATCGTTTCTTGTTCTCATTGAAGACAGAAAGAATTTCAGACGATAAATCGGCGTTTCGCTCCTTGACTTTATCCGGCTTTTTGAGTTCATAATAGTATGTTGACCGGGACATTCCGATTGCATCCAGCAAATCGTTCAGTCGGTATCCTTCTTCGCGGAGTTCCTGGACGATCGCAGCTTTTTCGCCTTGAGTTGCGCTGCACGTCTCTCTTCTCTCAAGGCAATTTCTTTTTTTATTACTGCATTCTCCGCTCTCAGACGCTCGTTTTCTGCTCTGAGCCGAATCATCTCTTCTCGTTCAGATGGGGTCAGTTCTGCTGGCTCTTCTATTTGCTTCTTCATGTCAGGCTCCTTAGGTGGCCTTCCTTTTCTCTGTGCGGCCAGTCCTTGATACCCTTTCATTTTATAGCATCTGACCCATTGATACAAGAGCCCCTTATTGATTCCTGCTGTTACTGCTGTTTCCGTAATTGATGCGCCAGCCAACACGTTTGCGACTGATTCGTATTTTTCTTCTGCAGTCCATACTTTGTTATGATTTTTATGTTGTAGTGCTTCTGGGCCGCAAGCTTTTTCCAGCCGATGCCATTCAACAACTGCATGATGAAATCGATCTGTCCTTACTCCGTCAGGTGTTTCCGGCCATTTCCCTTGTCGGTACATTTCAACACACATCTTTTTGTACTCATAACTGTAGCGCATAAAAATGGGACTGTTGCAAAATAGCTCTCTGAAAAAATTATGCATAAAACCCGGAACCTTTTCAGGGCCCAAACGGCTCAAAAAGGGTTCCGGATTTCTGTTTTTGCACTATTTCCTTGTGCAAGTTGCTATTGCATTTTTATTTTGCAACAGCCCCACATATCAGGGAAGCGCTGCGTTTTTTGCGTTATATTTTATTTTCCGGCCAGCAGGACGGCCAGCACGGCTTTCTGCACGTGGAGGCGGTTCTCAGCCTCGGTGAAGATCTCGTCCGCATGAGTCTCAAAGACGGCGGTGGAGATCTCCTCGCCCCGGTGGGCGGGCAGGCAGTGGAGCACCATGCAGTCCGGCTTTGCGCCGCTCAGGAGGCTGCTGGTGAGCTGGAAGCCTGCAAAGTCCCGCAGACGGGTCTCGCTCTCGACGGTGCCGGGAGCCGTGGTGTTCCAGATGGCTGTCACCACCACGTCGGCGTCTTTCACACCCTCGGCGGGGTCTTCCAGCAGGCGGAAAGCACTGCCATATTTGTGGGCGAACATCAGCACATCCGCCGCCGGGCGGTAGCCGTGGGGACAAACGCAGTCCACCTTCATTCCGGCCAGCAGACCGCCCACGATGAGGCTGTTGGCCATGCTGCTGCCGTCACCCACAAAGCAGAGTTTCTGCCCGGCCAGAGCGCCCCGGCGCTCCCGGATGGTCATGAGGTCGGCCAGCACCTGACAGGGGTGAGCATAATCGGTCATGCCGTTGATGACAGGCACTCCGGCGTATTCGGCAAGCTCTTCCAGGTCCCGCTGGCGGTAGGTGCGCCACACCACACAGTCGTAGTAGCGGCCCAGAACACGGGCGGTGTCCTTCAGGGGCTCGCCCCGGCCGGCCTGCAGTTCGGTGGCCGCATTCATATAATTGCCCAGTCCGCCCAGCTGGTAGACGCCCACCTCAAAGCTGGTGCGGGTGCGGGTGGAACTCTTGGAGAACATCAGGGCGACGCTCTTCCCCTTCAGCAGAGGGTCGGTGCCCCCGGCTTTCTGCTGCGCTTTCAGCGCATCGGCCACATCCAGAATGTGGGCCACCTCAGCAGAGGTCAGGTCGCTCATCTTCAGCAGATGCTTCATGCCTGCCCCTCCGTTTTGCTGGGGTCCATCTCAGCCAGAACACGGCCCAGAATGTCCAGTGCCATGTCCACGTCGTGGGCGGTGAGGGTCAGGGGCGGCAGCAGGCGGAGGCGGGTCTTGGCGGTGAGCACCAGCAGGCCCTTTTCGCGGCAGGCGGCCAGCACGTCAGCGGCCCGGATGCCCTCCAGAAACTCAATGCCCACCATCAGGCCGATGCCCGAGATGCTCTTGACCCGGGGCAGCTTTTCCAGACCGGTGCGCAGCTGCACGGCGCGGTCATTGACACTGGCAAGGAAGCTGGCGTCCAGACGATCCATGACCACATTGGCACCGGCGCAGACCACCGGGTTGCCGCCGAAGGTGGAGCCGTGGCTGCCGGGGCCCATGCCTGCAGCGATCTTCTCGTTCATCAGGACGGCACCGATGGGCAGACCGCCGCCCAGACCCTTGGCCAGCGTCACGATATCGGGCTGGAGGTTGTAGTGCTCACAGCAGAGGAAGGTGCCGGTGCGGCCTACGCCGGTCTGCACCTCGTCCACGATGAGGACCAGATCCTTTTCGTCGCAGAGGTCGCGGACGGCCTGCACATACTCGGAGTCCAGCGCCACGACGCCGCCCTCGCCCTGGATCAGCTCCAGCATGACGGCGCAGGTGTGGCGGTCCACCATCTCGGTCAGGGCGTTGATGTCCCCGGCCTTGACGTACCGGAAGCCCTCGTTGAAGGGGCCGAAGTAGTTGTGGAACACCTCCTGACCGGTGGCGGTCAGGGTGGCGATGGTGCGGCCATGGAAGCTGTTGACCAGCGTGATGACGTCGTAGCGGTCATCCCCGTATTTGTCAAAGCTGTATTTGCGGGCGGCCTTGATGGCGCCCTCGTTGGCCTCGGCACCGGAGTTGCCGAAGAACACCTTGCTCATGCCGGTGCGCTTGCAGAGCTTCTTGGCCAGCTTGCCGCAGGGGGCGGTGTAGTAGAGGTTGGAGGCGTGCTGAAGCTTGTGAGCCTGGTCGGACACGGCCTCAGCCCAGGTCATATCGCAGTAGCCCAGACTGTTGACGCCGATGCCGCTGGTGAAATCGATGTATTTCTGGCCCTCGGGGCCCTCCGCATAAAGGCCGTGGCCCTTTTCCAGCACGATGGGGTTGCGGCCGTAGGTGTGCAGGACATATTCGTTGTCCCGCTTGATGACTTTTTCGGAATCCATAGTGTACCTCCTACTATTTGATAGCACACGGATGTCACAAACGCGCCGGATGAGGGGCGTTTGCCGCAAAATTGCTGCTTTCCTGCGCCCTCACCAGCCGCCTGCGGCGACAGCTTTCCCCCGTCCGGGGAAAGCCTTTGCGCTTATTATATCGTCTCTTGGCGTTTTCCGCAATCCTTATTCATGGTGGCTGCGGCGGTAGAAGCGGGTGCCGGAACCACGATCGGAGAACAGCTCCAGCAGGATGGAGTGAGGCACACGGCCATCGATGATGACAGCCTCGTGGACGCCCTGATAGATGGCATCGGCCATGCCGCCGATCTTGGGGATCATGCCGCCTGCGATGATGCCGGCGGACTTGTAGCCCTCGATCTCGGAGACTTCCACCTCGGGGATGAGGGTGGTCTCATCGTCCTTATCCCGCAGCAGACCGGCAATGTCGGTCATGGAGACCAGCTTCTCGGCCTTGAGGGCGATGGCGATCTGCGCCGCAGCGGTGTCCGCGTTGACATTGTAAGCCTGACCCAGATCGTCCATGCCCACCGTTGCGATGACCGGGATGAACCCGCCGTCCAGCAGACTGGAGATCAGGGTGGGGTCTACCCGGACGATCTCGCCCACATGGCCCAGCTGGGGGTCAAGCTCGGTGCAGCGGAGCATCTGGCCGTCCATGCCGCAGAGGCCCACGCCGCGGCCCCGCAGCTTTGCCACCAGATCTTTGTTCACCTTGCCGGCCAGCACCTGCTGGACGATCTCCATGGTGGCGTCGTCGGTAACGCGGAGGCCGTTGTTGAAGTGGCTCTCCACGCCCACCTTCTTGAGCATCTCATTGATGGCCGGGCCGCCGCCGTGCACCAGCACCACCCGCACGCCCAGCAGGGTGAGGGTGACGAGGTCGTTCATGACCGCGTTCTTCAGGGTCTCGTTGATCATGGCGTTGCCGCCGTATTTGATGACCATGGTCTTACCGTGGTATTTCTGGATGTAGGGGGTCGCCTCCGAGAAGAGGAGGGCCATTTCTTCATTTTTCATAAAACGCTTTTCTCACTTTCCCATTTGACGGCCCGTTCTCAGGTGCGGTAGTCGCCGTTGATCTTGACGTAATCGTAAGTCAGGTCGCAGCCCCATGCCTTGGCGGTGGCGTTGCCGGTGCCCATATCCACCTTCACGAGGATATCGTGCTCCGACAGCACCCTGGCGGCTTCCTCCTCGCTGTAGGGGTGGTAGGCGGCATTCTCACAGACATAGACCTCACCGGCCTTGCTGGACAGCCAGACACAGACCTTATCGATGGAGAAATCGCCGGGGGTGTAGCCGATGGCGCAGAGGATGCGGCCCCAGTTAGCATCCTTGCCAAAGACAGCGGCTTTGAACAGGTTGGAGCAGACCACGCTGCGGCTGACGGCACGGGCCGTCTTCAGGTCGGGGGCGTGGGTGACTTCACAGGTGATAAGGTGGGTAGCGCCCTCGCCGTCACCGGCGTGCTCGGCACACATATGCTCCGCGATGGCGGTCAACGCTGCCACAAAGGCATCATAATCCGCATTCTCCTCGGTGATCTCCGGATTGCCCGCAAGGCCGGAGGCCATGATGATGAGGGTATCGTTGGTGGACGTGTCCAGATCAACGCTCATCTGGTTGTAGGTGCCGGGCACCACGGTCTTGAGGGCCTTTTCCAGCAGAGCCGGAGAGACGGCGGCATCGGTGGTGTAAAACGCCAGCATGGTGGCCATGTTGGGAGCGATCATGCCGCTGCCCTTGCCGATAGCACCCACGGTGCAGGTCTTGCCCCCCAGCTCGAACTGGATAGCGTATTCCTTCTTGTGGGTGTCGGTGGTCATGATGGCGGTAGCGGCGTCCGAGCTGCCCTGAGCCGTAGCGGCCAGCTTTGCGGCGGCAGCAGGAATGCCCCGGGCAAAGGGGTCGATGACCATGGGCTGGCCGATGACGCCGGTAGAGGAGGGCAGAACATCCTTCGGGTCGAGATCCAGGGCCTTGCCCACCAGCTCACAGCACTCTTCGGCCAGTGCCACACCGTTGGCGGCGCAGGTGTTGGCATTGCCGCTGTTGACCACGATGGCCTGTGCATAGCCGTCGGTCAGGTGAGCGCGGTCCACTTTGATGGGTGCGCCGCAGACCTTGTTGGTGGTGTAGACACCGGCGGCAGCACAGCGGACATCCGCCTTGATGAGTGCCAGATCGTATTTTTCACTGTGATTGGCCCGGATGCCGCAATGGACACCGGCCGCTGCAAAACCCTTGGGCGCGCAGATGCCGCCCGCAACTTCTTTATACTGCATTTTCTTTCCCCCGTTATCCCGCGCACCCTCATCAGCCGCCTGCGGCGGCAGCTTTCCCCGGTTGGGGGAAGCCTTTTTTCTGCCGGTCACGCTTGCTGTTATCAGACTATACGCCCCGGAAGCCTTCCCTCAGACGGGGGAAGGCGGCATTGCGGATGCAATGCCGGATGAGGGCGTACTGCCAGAAGAAGTTTTACTCGAGTCCCTTGGTCTCATCCAGACCCAGCATCAGGTTCATGCACTGGATGGCAGCACCGGAAGAGCCCTTGCCCAGATTGTCGAACAGGGACACCAGCATCATCTGGTCGCCCGCTGCATTGACGGTCATGTACAGCTCCATCCGGTCGCTGCCGGACAGGGCGTTGGAATAGAGCCCATTCTCAGGCAGCGGCTCATTGAGTGCGTGGACGGAGACCGTCGCGCCGCCCTTGTAATATTCTGCGATGCCTGCGGCCACGGCCTCGGCGCTGGTGCCAGCCAGCTTGAGGTCGAGGGGCACCAGCACCTGCATTCCGCTGTAGTAGTCGCACACCACCGGCACGAAAGCAGGGGTGTGGGCCAGACCGCTGATCTTTTGCATCTCCGGCAGATGCTTATGGCCCAGATTCAGGCCGTAGCTCTTGGGTGCATCCAGCTTGCTGTGGGCCGGTCGGTCGGGGCTCTCGTACTCGGCGATCATCTTCTTGCCGCCGCCGGAGTATCCGGAGATGCCGGTGCAGCTGAAGGGGTATTCCGCCGGGACAAGGCCCAGCTCCACCAGAGGCCGGGCAATGCTGATGAATCCGCTGGCGTAGCAGCCAGGCACGGCCACCCTGCAGGACTTCTGGATCTTCTCCTTCTGGCCTTTCAGCTCCGGGAAACCGTAGTCCCATGCGGCATCTGTCCGGAAGGCCGTGGAGGTGTCCAGCACCTTGACGTCCGGACGGAGCAGAGGCACGACCTCTCTGGAAGCCGCATCCGGCAGGCAGAGGAA
>DCCL01000100.1:0-10046 GCA_002313795.1 Faecalibacterium prausnitzii | reverse complement strand
GCCAGACGGTCGGCGATGCGCAGGCCGGTGGTGCCGGAAGAACCATCGATAAAAACTTTCACGCTCATGCGTTTTCCGCCTCCCATGCGCCGAGCTGGGCTTCGGCCAGCTCGATCTGATGCCTGACGCTGGCCTCGCTGGGGCCGCCGTAACTGGTGCGGCCCTCACAGCACTTGATGAGGTCGATGGCATCGTAGATATCCTTCTCAAACAGGTCGCTGTAGCTCTTGAACTCGTCGAGGGTCAGCTCTTCGAGGGTCTTGTCCTTGCTGATGCAGTCGGAGACCATGCAGCCGGTGAGCTTGTAAGCATCGCGGAAGGGCATTCCCTTCTTGGTCAGGTAGTCGGCGCAGTCGGTGGCGTTGATGAAGCCCTTGGCGGCGGCGCGGCGCATATTGGCGGGGATGGTCTTCATGGTGTCCAGCATCGGGGTGATGGTCTTGAGGCAGAGCTCCAGCGTATCCACAGCGTCGAAGATGGCCTCTTTGTCCTCCTGCATATCCTTGTTGTAGGCCAGAGGGATGCCCTTCATCATGACCAGCAGGGTGGTCAGGTCGCCGTAGACCCGGCCGGTCTTGCCCCGGATAAGCTCGGTGACGTCGGGGTTCTTCTTCTGGGGCATGATGGAGGAGCCGGTGGTGAAGGCATCGTCCAGCTCAATGAACTTGAACTCCCAGCTGCACCAGAGGATGATCTCCTCGGAGAGACGGGACAGATGCATCATGCAGATGGAGATGGCGCTGGCCAGCTCGATGCAGAAATCACGGTCCGACACGCCGTCCAGACTGTTGGGGCAGGGTGCGGCAAAGCCCAGCTTCTCGGCGGTGAACTGACGGTCCAGCGGGTAGGTGGTTCCGGCCAGAGCACCGGAACCCAGCGGACACTGGGAATCCATCCGGGCAGTGGCATCCTCAAAGCGCTGCAGGTCCCGCAGCAGCATCCAGGCGTAGGCCATCAGGGCGTGGCCGAAGGTGATGGGCTGGGCGCGCTGCAGGTGGGTGTAGCCGGGCATGACGGCGGTGGTGTTCTCAGCGGCCTTCTTGCAGATGACCTTCACCAGCTCCACGATATAAGCCTGCAGGGTGTGGCTGTAGTCCCGCAGGGTCAGGCGGATATCCAGCGCCACCTGATCGTTCCGGCTGCGGCCGGTGTGCAGGCGCTTGCCTGCGTCGCCGATGCGGGCGGTGAGGGTCTGCTCCACGAAGGTGTGGACGTCCTCAGCGTTGGGGTCGATGGTCAGCTTGCCGGAGGACAGGTCATCGGCGATGGAGGCCAGACCGTTCAGGATGTCTTCACAGTCCTTCTCGGAGATGATGCCCTGCTTGGCCAGCATGGCGGCATGGACGCCGCTGCCCCGCATATCCTGGGCGATCATCCGCTGGTCAAAGCGGATGGAAGAGTTGAAGTCGTTCACACGGGAATCGACGGCCTTGGAAAAACGGCCCTTCCAGAGTTGTTCTGCCATAAATTAGCTCCTTGATCTTATAAAAACAGCGGCGGTAAAGCCCCCTCATCCGGCATTGCAGATACAATGCCTACGGCTTTCGGAAGATATGGCCCCTTCAAAGGACTTTTCTCAGCTGACGGATGAGGGCGTTTTTGCCGCTTTGTTTTTCTACCTCTAGAAACGGCAAAGCCGCCGCAGGGGAAAACGCTCCCGCGGCGGTGCCGCCAGCAACTATGCCGGTAATGTGAACCTTCCACGTGAAAGTGTAAAAAACACGCCGAAGGGGATGATAAGCGATCTCTTACTTGATCTCGGGCCAGTTCTTGGAGAGCTTTGCACGCTCCTTGATGGACAGGCCGAACAGGTTGATGAAGCCGGTAGCGTCGGACTGATCGTAGTCCTTATCCACACCGAAGGAAGCAGTCTGCTCATCGTACAGGGTGAACGGAGAGGTGACGCCTGCGTTGATCATGTTGCCCTTGTAGAGCTTCAGCTTGACGTCGCCGGTGACGGTCTTCTCCAGGCTGTCAGCGAAGGCGTCCAGAGCCTCACGCAGCGGGGTGAACCACTGGCCGTTGTAAACGATGTCAGCATACTTCTGAGCCAGCAGAGCCTTGAAGTGTGCGCTCTCCTTGTCCAGAGTGATGGTCTCCAGAACGTTGATGGCCTTGTACAGGATAGCACCGCCGGGAGTCTCATAGACGCCGCGGCTCTTCATGCCGACCAGACGGTTCTCCACGATGTCCAGCAGGCCGATGCCGTTCTCGCCGCCCACCTTGTTCAGGTACTCGACCAGCTCCACAGCGCCCATCTCCTTGCCGTCAACGGCAGTGGGGATGCCCTTCTCGAAGTGCAGGGTGATGTAGGTCGGGGTGTCGGGAGCCTGCTCGGGGCTGACGCCCAGCTCCAGGAAACCGGGTTTGTTGTACTGCGGCTCGTTGGCGGGGTTCTCCAGATCCAGACCCTCGTGGCTCAGGTGCCACAGGTTCTTGTCCTTGGAGTAGTTGGTCTCACGGTTGATCTTCAGGGGGATGTTGTGAGCCTCGGCGTAATCGATCTCCTGATCGCGGCTCTCGATGTCCCACTCACGCCAGGGAGCGATGATGGCCATATCGGGGCAGAGAGCCTTCAGAGCCAGCTCAAAACGCACCTGGTCGTTGCCCTTGCCGGTGCAGCCGTGGCAGATGGCGTCAGCGCCTTCCTTGACGGCGATCTCTGCCAGAGCCTTGGCGATGCAGGGACGTGCGAAGCTGGTGCCCAGCAGGTAATCCTCGTACTTTGCGCCGAACTTCAGGGTGGGGAAGATGTAGTTCTCCACGAAGTCCTTCTTCAGGTCCAGCACATACAGCTTGGAAGCGCCGGTCTTCTTGGCCTTCTCTTCCAGACCGTCCAGCTCAGTACCCTGACCCACGTCACCGGAAACAGCGATGACCTCGCAGTTGTTGTAGTTTTCCTTCAGCCAGGGAATAATGATGGAGGTGTCCAGACCGCCAGAGTAAGCCAGAACGACTTTCTTGATATCTTCCTTCTTTTTCATGGTGAACGCTCCTTTGTTTTACACTTTTTACACTTTGTTTTTCCGCCCGGGCATCTCTCCCGGGGGTGCTCGACGCTTGTCTTTCTGAGTACGCTTTTATTATACGCCATGCGGATTTTCCGTCAATGCGGAAAACCGCCAAACCTTGCGAGGATTTGACGGTTCTTTTCTGCTATTTTGTATGTTTATTCATTATTTTGAGAATATATTCAAAATTTATGCATTCATGCCCTGTATATACACTGTGGTTTATACAGCCCTTTTGAGAGCCGTGCGGCGTTCGTGTTTTTATCTATTCTTTTTCGGCTGTCCACCCGGCGCAGAGAGCCTCTTTCTGGGCCTTTGTCAGCTTTTTGAGGGCAGCTTCCCGCCGGAGGGCGGTGGACTTATCTCCGCACTCTTCCAGATAAGCAAATCCCAGCGCCGTATGGGCACGGGTGTATTTTGCACCTCTGCCGCTCTGGTGGGCTTTCAGCCGGGCGGCAGGGTCGTTGGTCCAGCCGGTGTAGAGCTGGCCTCCGGCACAGCGCACCATGTAGACATAGGCCGTCTTTTCCGGTTTCTCAGATGCGGCCATTGTTCTTCAGCACCAGACGGCAGGCGGCGAGGGCGGTCTCCTTGTCCTTGGCGGTGATGAGGAAGCGGCTGGCATGGCAGAAGCTGATGCCCTCGATGCCACTCTTCTGCTCGATGACCTCCTGCGGCTGGCCGGCCCAGCTCTGGGGGAAGGGCAGCTTGGGCTTCTTGGTCTTGTGGTCGGTGACGCACTGGACGCTCCAGCCGCCCCGCTGGCTGGGATAGACCACAAAGAGAGCGTCGGTCTTGTACAGGCCGTTCTTCCAGGGCAGGTAGCAGGGCAGCACCACGATGCCGTCCCGGGATTTCTTATAAGCCTGCTGGACTTTTTCATCGGCCCGGTTGACGGCGTTGGCGCTCTCGATCTGGTGTTCCAGGATCTGCTTTGCCACAGCCACTGCCTGGAAGAAGCAGGCGTCCCGGTCTTCTTTGGAGTCCCACACGGGGTTGAAGAAGCCGATGGCGTCACAGAGGCTGTTCTGCTCACCGGTGTTGTCGTTCAGGTCAAGGGGCTGGATGAAGTTCTCATCGATGAGCCGGGCCTGCCGCTCTCCCACAAGGCCGGGGCCCAGCACCCGCCAGAGCAGGCCAAAGGCCGCATAGGGGATGCCGTTGGGCCGGGTCTCCCGGGGCTCCTGATGGTGGTCGAACATGCCGAAACCGATATCGTATACGATGCCGTCGAAATCATCCGGCACCACAAAGCCGCGGGTGATCTTGATATCCGGGCGCAGGATCTGGAGCAGGGCAGTGGCGAACACATCGTCCGCGTGGAATTTGCCTGCGTGGGTAAAACCGTTTGCGGGAATCTTCATAGGGGTATCTCCTCGTTCTCTCATGCTTTTTGTTCTGGAACAGTATAACACATTCTCCGGCACCGGACAACAAAATAAGGAGCCGCAGCTGCGGCTCCTTATTTTGTTGTCCGGTGGATGTTCCCTTTATTTTTCTGCGGTTGCAGCAGCCAGTTCATCCTGCGTCATGATCTGATAATCGGCGGGGATGTTGAACAGGTTCTGGTCAACGGTGGTGGAAGTCACCTTGTACTCCACCACGGTGCGGCCCTCTGCGTTGTCCGTGACCATGTACTTCAGGTTGTCGCCGTCGAGGCAGTAGGAGACGGTCACATTCTTGCCGTCGTCATCAGTCCCGCTGTAGGACAGGGCCTCATAGTCCTGACCGTTCACATTCACCGTGGTCTCCACACCCTGTGCGCTCTGGTCGGTGTCCTCGCCCTCGGCCTCGTTCAGAGTCACCTGAGGGACGTCGCCCTTGATGGCCAGCTTGGCGTTGTTGTCCAGCAGATAGCCCTGACCGTCCTTCAGGACATAGACCAGTTCGCCCACATCGGACAGCTCCATCTTGATGTAGACGTTGCCGTTGCTGCGGGCCACGACCATGTTCTGGGTGGTGCCGTCCGGGGTGGTGGTGGCGATCTCCTGATACAGGTCGGCGCTGGCGCGGGTGTTCATGGCGTTCTGCACCCGGGTGGTGATGGAGTCACCGGGGGCAGCCATGCATACCGGCATCAGCACGACAGCCATCACAGCGGCCACCAGCAGAGAAACGATCTTCTTGTTCAGCTTCATAGCAGATTCTCCTGTTTCGTCATTCGTTGGCAGGGTATTTTTCCGCCCTGCATCTTTCTTTTTATCTTACAACTTTCCGCCCCGGCCTGTCAATCGCAGAAAATGCCGGAGCACGCAAAAAACAGCCGCAGGGGCGTTTGATTTCCGCCTGCGGCCGGATTTTGTAAAGTTTCTATGGAGTCACACCGGGATCACTTCCGGCCCTTGCGGCCGGTCTTGGTCAGGGCGCGGGTCGTGGTCTTGGTGACGGCACGGGTGGGCGTCTTGGTGACAGCGGTAGTGGGTTTGACGGCGGGGGTCAGGTCGGGCTTCTTGGTCAGTGCCTTAGTGGAAGCCGGTTCACCCAGAGCCAGCACCTGAGACAGTTCGGCCTGTGCAGCCTTGGCGTCACCGTCGGTGACGGCCAGAACATCGGCATAGAACTGCTCCATCTCATCCCGGGTGGAGAAGACGGCTACATACATCTGGTTGCCCATGGCACCGGAGAGGGCGTCGGGCATACGCTCAGCCATCCGCATGTTCTTTGCATATTTCTGCATGATCTGCTCGTGGCTGTAGACGAAATGCTTGCCGTCCCGGCGGCCTGCGAAGGGGCAATAATAGTGCTCGCCCACCGGCAGGTCAGTGCCGCCGAAAGCGATCATATCGGCCCAGATCTTGTAGACGTTGGTGGAACGGGCAAAGTTGATCATATCGGGGGTAAAGCCGCCGCAGGGGCGCATGTTGACTTCCAGCGCCACGATCTGGCCCTTCTTGCCCATGCTGGCCTGGTCTTCGGTCATCCGGAAGAACTCAAAGTGGATGAACCGGCTCTTGACGCCGAAGCTCTTGACGGCGGCACGGCCTGCGGCCCGGGTGTCCTCGGGCAGGTCTTTGATGATGTAGTAGATGGAATTATCATCGTTGTTCACGATGTCCATGATGGACACGGGGCTGACGTTGCCGGCCTCAAAGATGGGGTTGCCGGAAGCGTCGATGATGGCATCGTAGCTGTTGACCTCTGCGTGGACGAACTCCTCCATGATGTAGGAAACATCCGGATGCTCTGCAGCCTTGTAGGCGAGGAACTTCTTCAGCTCCTCCTCGCTGGAGAGCTTATGGGTGTCGGAAGCGCCCACACCGTTGTCGGGCTTGACCACAACGGGATAGCCCACCTGCTTGATGAAAGCCTTGCAGCCGGCCAGGTCGTCCACCATGTGGTAACGGGCAGTGGCGATGCCGGCCTTCTGGTAATACTCCTTCATCTTGCTCTTGTACTTGATGCGGGGCATATCCTCCGTCTGGAAGCCGCTGGTGATGTGGAAGTCGGTGCGCAGGGCAGCGTCCCGCTCCAGCCAGTATTCGTTGTTGGACTCCAGCCAGTCGATGCGGCCATATTTGAAGGTGAAGAAAGCCACAGCACGGTAGACCTCATCGTAATTCTCAAGGCTGCCCACCTTGTAATATTCGTTCAGGCTGTCCTTCAGCTCCGGCTTCAGCTCATCGTAGGGCTGGTCGCCGATGCCCAGCACGTTCAGGCCGTCGTTCTTCAGTTCACGGCAGAACTGCCAGTAATTCGTGGGAAAATTGGGCGAGATAAAAATAAAATTCTTCATATGCACGATTCTTCTTTCCTTGAATATCCTCTCTATGCTGCGATCCGATCTCTTCATCGTTCAACGTCCCGGATCACCCCTCATCCGGCCGGGGAAACTGTCACCGAAGGCGACAGGTGAGGTGCGCCCGGAAGAGAAACTTTTTCTGTGAGGTCATTATTCGCCCAGAACATAGGGCATATAATACACAGCCTGCTTATACCACCAGTCCCAGTCGTGCTTGACGTCCTGACCCCACAGGTCTACCCAGATGGGGATATGCTTTGCCTCGAAGATGCGCTTGAGCATCCAGGTGGTGTCCGGCTGCTCCCAGGCACCCTGACCGCAGCAGATGACGGCCTTCTGGTTCCGGTACAGCTCCATGTAGGGGTGGTCCTCCGGGAAGTTCCGCATATAGTCCACGGGAGAGTTCATATAGACCAGCTCATCCATGTAGTCGCCGAAGCCGTAGTGCGCGGTATAGATGCCGCTGAGGGCCAGACAGCCGCAGAAGACATCGGGGCGGCGGAGGTAGAGGTTCACCGCATGGGTGGCACCCAGACTGCAGCCAAAGGCGATAACGCCGGGCAGGTCGTCCCAACCATTCCGTTCTTTGGAGAGATAGCGGAGCTTGGGCACGGCCTCATCCACGATGTAGTGGAGCCACTGCTCATAGCGGCGGATACGCCAGTAGGGGTCGCCGTTGGTATCCGACCAGGTCTCCTTGTCCAGTGTATCGATGGACATGACCATGATCTTGCCGGAGTCGATCCAGGGAGCCAGTGTGTCGGCCATGTGGAAGTCCTCAAAGTCGAAGAACCGGCCATCCTGACAGGGGATGTACAGCACGGGTCGTCCGGCGTGGCCGTAGACCTTGCACTCCATCTCCCGGCCCAGTGCCGGGCTGTAATCCTTGAAATACTGCGTTTCCATAACCTTTCCTCCTCTATAATGGGCTGTTTCTCAGTCCAGTTCGTACATCAGGGTGTGGAACACGAAGGGCAGCTGCTTTTCCCAGCTGGCTTCGCTGTGGTTTCCGCCGGGCACCACCCGGGCGGTCAGGTTGATGCCCCGGGCGAAAATTTTGCTGCACATCTCGCCGAAGCCCTTCCGCATCCCCTCATGGTTGCCCATCTCCTTGGAGCCGTAGTCCATGTAGAGCACGGTGCCCGGCGCCAGCTTGCAGCGGCCCACCAGAGCCGTCAGGGCCTCCGGGGCCACCCAGAGGGAGGGCGACAGGGCTGCGGCCCGGCCAAACACATCGCTGTACTGCAGCAGGGCATACAGGCTCATGAGGCCGCCCATGGAGCTGCCGCCGATGAAGGTGTGCTCCCGGTCGGGATTGGTGCGGTAGTTGGCATCGATGTAGGGCTTGAACTCGTGGACGAACCAGTTCAGGGTGTCCTTGCCCTTGCCGTCAAAGTGGCCGTACTGCTTGTCGTCGAAGCGGTAGGGCGAATACTCCACCAGACGTTCATTGTTGGCACCGGAATTGCATTCCACAGCGGCCACGATGAGGGGCGTGTCGGTGTAGTCCAGATAATCGGCCATACCCCAGCTCTTGCCATAGGTGGCGTCCTCGTTGAAGAAGACGTTCTGGCCGTCGAACATATACAGCACCGGATACCGCCGGTCCGGGTCGGATTCGTACATGGTGGGCAGGTAAACATAGGCCCGCCGCTCTTCTTCGCCGCCCACGGCAGGATAGCGGATGCTCCACTTTTTTATCATTTCTCTCATTCCCTCTCGTTCTGCACTCGGTATACACCTAGTGTATCACCCGCCGCAGAGAATTGCAATCGGCTCCGGATACAGCAAACGCCGCCAGGCGCGTTGCCGGGCGGCGTTTATCGCAGATCAAGAAATCAGTGCAGCATCGAAGCAGCATCTTTGCGATACGCAATTCAGCGTTACTGCTGCATTCAAAAGTTGAATCGCCGTGAAGCCTGTATGAGACAGGACAGATGCTTAATACTTCTTCTCCACAGGGACGATCCAGCCCTTGGTATCGGGGATCTTGCCCCACTGCATACCGGTCATGGTATCGTACAGCTTCTGGGTGACAGGGCCGATCTTGCCGTCGCCGATGTAGGCGTGCTCGCCCTTCCAGACCAGCTCCTTGACGGGAGAAACGACAGCAGCGGTGCCGGTGCCGAAGACCTCTTCCAGCTTGCCGTCGCGGGCAGCCTGCATGATGTCGGCAATGGCCAGCTTGCCCTCGATGACCTCATAGCCCCAGTCCTTCAGCAGCTCGATGCAGCTGCGGCGGGTGACGCCGGGCAGAACGGTGCCCACGGTGGCAGCGGTATAGACCTTGCCATCGATCTTGAACATGATGTTCATGCTGCCGACTTCCTCGACGTACTTCTTCTCAACGCCGTCCAGCCACAGCACCTGTGCGTAGCCCTGCTCCTCAGCCAGCTCGCCGGCCTTGATGGAAGCAGCGTAGTTGCCGCCGCACTTGGTGAAGCCGGTCAGGCCGGGAGCGGCACGGATATACTCGTCTTCGACGTAGATGCGGACGGGGTTGATGCCCTCGGCATAGTAAGCGCCCGAGGGAGAGCAGATGATGCAGAAGATGTAGTGCTTGGAAGCATGGACGCCCAGACCCACATCGTTTGCGAAGACGAAGGGACGGATGTACAGGGAAGCACCGTCAGTGTGAGGCACCCAGTCGCGCTCCACGTCCACCAGAGCCTCAACAGCCTGGATGTAATCCTCCACGGGGATCTTGGGGATGCACAGACGGTCGGCAGAGTCCTGGAAGCGCTTTGCGTTGCACTCCGGGCGGAACAGCTGGATGGTGTTGTTCGCGGTGCGGTAAGCCTTCATGCCCTCGAAGATCTCCTGAGCGTAGTGGAACACCACGGTAGCGGGGTCCAGCTCAAAGGGGCCGTAGGGAACGATACGGGGGTCATGCCAGCCTTCGCCCTCGGTATAATCCATAACGAACATATGGTCGGTAAACTTCTTGCCGAAGCCCAGCTTGGACTCGTCCTGCGGTTTTTCCTTGGGGCAGGTAGTCCGAGTGATCTTGATATCCAACATGATAAATTTCCCTCTTTTCTGATCTCACACAGCACCGCGCGGGCAACAGGCCCCACGCCGGAGTTTGCCGAATGTTGTCTTCTATTATAATGCTGCAGGACAGATTTGCAAGCAATCGAAAAATGTTTCATCTTTGGCAGGGGTAAGTTGTTGCAAATTATGAGCTTTCCGGTGTGCAAATCCTGGAAAACATGATACAATAGGAGTATATTGGGATATTATTCCTCAAAACGGGGGTATTGCTTATGATACAGGGTGTTATTTTTGATATGGAC
>DCCL01000252.1:7953-19497 GCA_002313795.1 Faecalibacterium prausnitzii | reverse complement strand
ACGGTGCGGTAAGCGGCGGCAATATCCTGCAGCAGCTGCTCGTGGTCGGGGTAAACAACATCGGTATTCTTGCCGTTGTCCTCGCGGTAGAGCTCGGCCAGCAGCTGGGCCGGGGCGGGCATGGTCTGGCGGGCGATGCAGTTCTCATCCTCAAACTGCTTGACGAACTTGTAGTGCTCGACGAAGGGGTGGTTCTCACCGCTGATCTTTCCACTCACCTTGATGGAACCGTGGGGTGGTCTCTTCGCCGTGGAAGAAGTAGCCGTGGTCCAGCTCCACTTCGTCGATGCCGTGGAAGCCCCACATAAAGTCCAGATGCCAGTAGCTGCGGCGGAACTCGCCATCGGTGATGGCGTGGTAGCCGGCCCGCTTCTGCTTCTCAATAAGGCGGGTGATCTCTTCATTTTCCACAGCGGTCAGGGTGGCGCGGTCGATCTGACCGGCCTTGAACTGAGCACGTGCTTCTTTCAGGTGCTGGGGGCGCAGGAAGCTGCCCACAAAATCATAACGGAACGGAGATTTCAATTCTGCCATACGATAAAACCCTCTCTATACGTCAAATTTCTTGGTGTTCGTTGCTCGATGGCAATAGTATACCGTAACGATAGGTTTGTGTAAAATACCAAACGCAGGCAGTTTGATATAGTTTTAAACTATACCTGTTCCGTATACCTTTTCAGAATATCAATGTACAGCTTTCCAAAGCGTCCGGGCTGCACCTGCTTGTGGGTCAGATAGCCGATTTGCATGGAATCCTTCACCAGAAGGGGCACAGCCCGGATATTGGGGCCGTTGAGCGCCTCGCTGATGACACCGCTGCAGATCGTGTAGCCGTCCAGACCAATCAGAAAATTGAAGAGGGTCGCGCGGTCCCGCACCAGAATATCTTTTTTGCTGTCCAGTGTGCTCAGAATTTCCTCGGAGAAATAGAACGCATTGTGTTCGCCCTGCTCGTAGGAAAGGCGCGGATAGGGTTTCAGGTCATCCAGAGTCAGGGCCTTTTTCTGCGCAAGGGGGCTGGTCGCGCTGACGAACACATGGGGCTTTGCGGTGAAGAGCGGCGTAAAGAGCAGATCGTGCTCCCGGATGACTTTCCGCAGGACGGTCTCATTGTCATGGTTCAGGTAGAGGACGCCCACCTCGCTGCGCAGCTTTGCCACATCCTCAATGATCTCATAGGTCTGCGTCTCCCGGATGCGGAAATCATATTCCTCGCCGCCGTATTTTTTCAGCAGCTCCACAAATGCCTCCACGGCAAAGGAATAATGCTGTGCCGACACGCAGAACTGGTGTTTGACCGGGGCAGAGCCGAGGTACTTTTCCTCGATAAGTTCCATCTGGGCCAGTACCTGACGGGCATAGCCCATAAACTCCTCCCCCTCCGGAGTCAGGGCAGCTCCCCGGTTGGTGCGGTGGAAAATGGTCATGCCGAGTTCCTGTTCCAGCTCCCGGATGGAGTTGGTCAGGCTGGGCTGCGAGATATAATACTGCTGCGCTGCCCGGCTGATGGTGCCGGTATCGGCCACAGCGGTGGCATAGCGGAGCTGCTGCAAGGTCATAGCGAGTCCCTCCCGATGGCTTTTTTACCATCCTATCGCAGATGAAGGCAAAATACAAGAAAAATCGACAGCATCTTGCGGGAGCGTGCTGTTTGTGCTATCCTAAAAAAACAAAGCATCCTCAGGTGTCCGGGGCCGCTTGGCCGGCCGGAAGAATAGGGAAGCAGGTGCAACACCTGCGCGGGACCGCCGCCGTAATGGCCGAGTTCCGGTTTCATTTTGTGTCACTGTGCCTTGCATGGGAAGACGGGAAGCCGGGATGATGACGCCAGAGCCGGAAGACCTGCCTGTGGGATTCATACTGCTGTGTACCGGGCTTTCAACACCGGTGCAGGAGCGGGACCCGTGCTGCGGACGGACGAAACGTTTGCACGGCAAAACAAAGGCACCCAGCTGTTTTGGGATGTCTTGGAAGTGCATTGTGTTTTTTGTGCTTTGTTTTGACGACGGGTCTTTCTGCGGAGGAATTTGCTTCTGGCAGAAGGGCCCGTATTTTTTTGCAGTGCGTATCGTTGAAAAAGAAAAGGAGTATTTTCCCATGAGAAAACGCAATCTCTCCCTGACCTCGGCCCTTGTAGCCGCTGCAATGGTTCTCTCCATGAGCCTGACCGCCTGCTCTTCGGCTTCCACTGCTTCCTCGGCAGCCTCCACCGAAGCTCCGGCTTCTTCCGCTTCTGCGGTCTCTGAAGCTGCAAGCAACAGCGACCACTACCCCGTCACCATCACCAACTACAATTACGCAGGTGATGAAGTGACCTACACCTACGACAAGGCCCCCGAAAAGGTCATCGCCGTTTATCAGGGCTCCATCGAGACCATGATCGCACTGGGCCTGGAAGACCACGTCGTCGCTTCCTATGGTCTGGACAACGAAGTGAAAGACGAGTGGAAAGCCGGTTTTGAGAAGATGAACTACCACGATGATGTGTTTGCACCGGACAAGGAGACCGTCACCCTGCTGGACCCGGACATGATCCTCTCCTGGGGCTCCATCTTCAGCGATAAGAAACTGGGCGATGTGACCGACTGGAACGCCAAGGGCGTCGCCACCTACATGAACACCAACACCCGCCCCGGCGGATATGCCCGCACCCTGGAAAATGAGTACACCGATATCCTGAACCTCGGCAAGATCTTTGATGTGGAAGACAAAGCCAACGAGATCGTCGATGAGATGAAGCAGGAAGTTGCCGACACCGTTGCTGCCACACGGGGGCAGGATAAGGTCAGCGTCGCCGTTGTGGAGCCGCTGGGCGATTCCATCACCAACTATGGCTCCAAGACGCTGGCAGGCGACATGGTGACCCAGCTGGGCGGTGAACTGGCAAAACCGGATGGCAACGAGATGAGCAAAGAAGACCTGCTGGCCTGCGACCCGGATGTCATCTTTGTGGTCTACATGGCCTATTCCGGCGATGACCCGGAGACCGTCAAAGCCAACCAGCTGGCCGTCATTGAGAATGACCCTGCACTGGCAAGCCTGTCCGCCGTCAAGAATGGCCGCGTCAACCTCATCATGCTGGGCGATATGTATGCCGCTGGTCCCCGCACTATCAACGGCATCAAGACCATTGCCGCAGGCATGTACCCCGACCTGAACAAGTAAGATGAGCGAAAAAACATCTTCCCGCGGGCTGCTCAAAGGGCGGCCCGCCTATGTGCTGGCCATCATTTTTCTGCTCATCGCGCTGCCGGTGTCCATTCTGGTGGCTGTTACCTTCGGCACGATGAATCTGCCGGTGAGCAGCGTTTATACCGTCATCCGGTACGAGCTGGGGGATCTTCTGTTCCATCAGTCCATCCCCGCAGACTGGGCCCCGGGCACGCCGCTCCATGATGTGGTCTGGCTCATCCGTCTGCCCCGCCTGATTCTGGCGGCAGCAGTCGGTGCCAGCCTTGCCGTCAGCGGCGTCGTGATGCAGGCCATCGTCAAGAACCCGCTGGCCGACCCCTACGTGCTGGGCATTTCGTCCGGCGCTTCACTGGGTGCAACGCTGGCCGTGCTGTTCGGTTTCGGCGTCGCCTTTGGCACCAAGTATGTTGGCGTCATGGCCTTTCTTGGCGCACTCATCATTTCGTTTGCAGTCATCGCACTGGCAAATGTGGGCGGACGGGCAACCGCAGTCAAGCTGCTTCTGGCCGGCTCGGCCCTCTCGGCAGTCTGCGGAGCCTTTTCCAGCTTTGCCATCTATATCCGGGACGACGACCATGCACCCGGCCAGATCATCCGCTGGACCATGGGCGGCCTTGGCGCAGCCAACTGGCAGGACAACGGTGTGCTCGCGCTCGTGACCCTGCTGGGCGTGGGATTTTTCCTGACTCAGAGCCGCACCCTGAATCTGATGCTTCTGGGCGACGACAGTGCCATCACCCTTGGCACCGACCTGCACCGCTGGCGCATCGCCTATTTGGTGGTGACCTCGCTGATGATCGGCTTCTCGGTCTACAACGCAGGCACCATCGGCTTTGTGGGTCTGGTGGTGCCCCATGTGGTGCGCCTGCTCTTCGGCACTGATCACCGGAAAATGGTCCCCATCTCGGCACTGGGCGGTGCAGTATTCCTGATCTGGGCCGATGTGGCCTGCCGCACCATCATTCCCGGCAATGAGATGCCCATCGGCATCCTCACCAGTCTGCTGGGCGCGCCGGTGTTCATCTACCTGATGGCGCGCCGCCGGTATGGATTCGGAGGTGGCGACGCATGAAAATCGAGACAAAGGAACTGAAAGCCGTTCTCGGTGGGAATGAGATCCTGAAAGGCGTCGATTTCACCGCTGCCGGACAGAAAGTCATCGGTGTCATCGGGCCGAACGGCAGCGGAAAATCCACCCTGCTCAAGTGCATCTACCGGGTCCTGAAGCCGACGGGCGGTGCCGTCTATCTGGACGGCACTCCCATTCAGAAGATTCCCGTCCGGCAGACCGCCCAGCAGATCGCCGTGGTGGCACAGCACAACTATTATAACTTTGAGTTCACGGTGCAGGATGTTGTTCTGATGGGCCGCTCTCCCCACAAGCGGGCCATGGAGCGGGACAACGCCGACGACTTCCGCATCGTGGCCGAAAGCCTTGCGACGGTGGGGATGCAGGAGATGTCCGGGCGTATCTTCTCCACCCTGTCCGGCGGAGAACAGCAGCGGGTCATTCTGGCCCGTGCACTGGCGCAGCAGACGCCCTGTCTGATCCTGGATGAGCCCACCAACCATCTGGACATCCAGCACCAATTACAGATGATGGAGCTGGTACGCGGGCTGAACCGGACGGTCATCACGGCAGTGCACGACCTGAACATTGCGGCCATGTACTGCGATGAACTGTACGCCGTTCTGAACGGACACATCGTCGGCCATGGCACACCGGAGACCCTGCTGACTCCGGAGTTTATCCGGGATGTTTACCATGTGGATGCCCGGGTTCTGACCGATGAGGATGGCGTTCTGCGCATTCTCTATCGGCCTGCCGCCTGCATCCGCAGAAAAGGATCAAAATGAAAAAAATTGCGATTCTGTCCTGCCTGAAAGCCTGTCAGATCTGCACCGGAGCGTCCTGTCTTGCCGCATGGAGCAGCCGCAGCCGGAACTTTGCTCCGTATGCCGGACAGGATGCCGAGCTTGTGGCCTTCATGCACTGCAACGGCTGCGAAAAAGACCCGGCGACCGACCCCGGCATGCAGGAAAAACTGGAACGTCTGGCGCAGATCGGCGTAGACCGGGTCCATCTCGGCATCTGCACCCGCACGGAACAGGCTGACCACAGCCGCTGCCCCCGCATCCAGAAAATCGTAGAACAGCTGGAAGCGCAGGGTGTTGAAATCGTGGAAGGCACCCATTATCGCAAGTCAAGAAATTATTGCAACATCAAAACAGCATGTTTGCGATATGCAATTCAACGTTGTTGCTGTTGCATTAAAAAGTTGAATTGCTATAAAAAGTCAGACCGGCCTTTGTACCGAAGGTCGGTCTTTTTTGTGCCGTGATATCAAATCCGTATTGCTGGCATATTCAAGATACGTTTTACCCATTCTGAAAATTCTTTTATAATAGCACCGCAGCCCGAAAGCGCTGCAACAAATTCCCATATCAAAAGGGAGGTTTTCCGGTATGGGACAACGACAAAGTGAGATCATCAAAAATCATATGGAGATCTACTGGCACGATTACGCGTCGGCCAGCAAGGGCGTCCCCATTACCAAGGCGGGCCTTGTGGAAAAGGCCTCTGTCATCGGCCGTACCGGACTGATGCTGCTGGAATGCGGCACCGGTGCGTGGCGTGTCCGAAGTTCCATGAACACCCTCTCCCGGGAGCTGGGCGTCACGACCACAGCAGACATCGGCCTGCTGTCCATCGAGTTCACCTGCTTCGACGGCGACCAGTGCTACACACAGGCACTCTGCCTGACGAACACCGGTGTGAACACCTCGAGGCTGAACCGGCTGGAACACTTCGTCAATGACTTCGACCGGGAGGGTAAGTTCATGACCGGCGAAGAGCTGCACAGTCACCTGGATGAGATCGAGCGCATCCACGGTCTGTACTCGCCGGTCGCGCTGGGTTTTGCAGCGGCATTGGCCTGCGGCTGTTTCACCTTTTTGCTGGGTGGCGGCCCCATCGAGATGCTGTTCGCATTCTGCGGTGCAGGCATCGGCAATTTTGTCCGATGTAAGCTGACAAAGCACCATTTCACCCTGTTCCTCGGCATCACGGCTTCGGTCTGTTCGGCAAGTCTGGTGTATGCCGTCCTGCTGAAGCTGGCAGAAGTGCTGTTCGCCGTATCGGGGCAGCATGAGGCAGGCTACATCTGCTCCATGCTCTTCATCATTCCGGGCTTCCCCTTCATCACCAGCGGCATCGACCTTGCCAAGCTGGATATGCGCTCCGGACTGGAACGACTTGCTTACGCCATCCTCATCATTCTGGTCGCCACCATGACGGCCTGGATCATGGCACTGCTGCTGCATCTGCAGCCGGTGCAGTTCCCGGCACTGACCCTGACGGTCCCGGAAGAGATCCTGTTCCGGCTGCTGACAAGCTTCGGCGGTGTGTTCGGTTTCTCGCTGATGTTCAACAGCCCCCGGAATCTGGCCGTCTGTGCCGCCCTCATCGGTGCGGTGACAAACACCTTCCGGCTGGAGCTGGTGAGCCTGGCCGGTTTCCCACCCGCTGTGGCAGCTTTTCTGGGCGCGCTGCTGTCCGGTCTGATGGCTTCCCGCCTGAAGAATGCTGCGGGCTATCCCCGCATCTCCGTCACAGTCCCCTCCATTGTCATCATGGTTCCGGGCCTGTATTTCTACCGCGCTATCTATAATCTGGGCATCATGTCCCTGACGGACTCCGCCACCTGGTTTGCAAATGCCATCCTCATGATCGTGGCGCTGCCCATGGGCCTCATCTTTGCCCGCATCATCACCGATAAGACATTCCGTTACTGCACTTAACGTGCGTGTCACCTCTCTCCCTCTATAAAACAAAACGCAGAGAACTGTCTCAGCTCTCTGCGTTTTGTTTTGCTATGATGAGATAAAGAAAGGAAAGGAATCGTTCATAGCGATTCATTCACCATAAACGATCTTGGTGGCAGTTTCGATGTGGCGTTCCAGCCGGTCTGCAAAATGCTCCAGCGGCAGGAACACGCCCAGCTCATCGTAATGGGTCCCGCCATCTTCCAGCGAATCCTGTCCGTAGTAGACCACGGAGCGGGGCAGCGCGTGCTGCAGCTTCATCTGGATATCCCAGACGGTGGAATAGGCTTCTGCTTCGGTCACTTTCTGTTTGACCGTATCCGGCAGTTCGTAAACCAGCAGCAGGCCAAGGTGCTGGTTGTAGTGGTACTCCACTACGTTCATGCTGTCTTCGTCATAGCCATGGTACTTGCAGTAGCCGGTGGCCAGATACATCTTTACCTTATCCTGCTTTTTGAAGACGCGTACGAACCGCTCGTATGCCTTCTTGTTGACCGCGAACTGGTTGTCCGTCCGGAGCACACCGTTCTCATCGGTCAGGATGACCGGGTTCGGCTGGCCGTCGGCATTGAACTTGAAGGGGATGAGCGCCGCATTCCGCAGCAGGTCGAACATGCTGTGCTGGCAGATGGCCATCAGGAATGCCGACAGGTCCTTATTTTCATAGGCATTGAACAGGGCCGCAGTAAACTGCTGCGCATTCAGTTCCGGCGCATCCAGTGCGTCTGCCATATCCAGTGAATCGTTGAACGTATCCATCAGGCGGCGGCAGGCTTCGGGATTTTTCAGGATCTCCCCGAACAGTGCCTCTGCTTTTTCTTCTCTCGGAAATATCGTTGCCATTGGGCAAGCCCTCTTTCTCTGAATTTCCAACCGTTATTATAAGGTCTGCGGAAAGAAATGTGAAATACCGGTTTTGTATCGATGGCATTTTATTGGGATATGAAAGAGACGCTCTCCGCCTGCTTGGATGCGGCCGAATGCTCCGGATTCGCTTTCGTCAGCATCTGCTGGAACTTCCGCGCCGCAGTATTCAAGGGGCGGTGGTGGTCGTAGACAAGGCAGATGGAGCGGGTGGGGATGATCTCCTGCAGGTGCAGCTGGACGATCTCACCCCGCTCCAGCAGGTCTTTCGCCATGGGTTCCGGCACGAAGGCAAGGCCCAGTTCACTTTTTACAAGGGTGAGCATCTGGTCGGTGGTGGCGGCCTCGGTATCGGGCCGGAGCACCGCATCGTGGTCGAGGAAGAACTGCCGGTAGAAGCTCCGCGTCATGCTCTCGTCGCTCAGAGAGATGAGCGGATAGCTGCTCAGCTCCTTCAGGGTCAGGTTCTGGCTGGCCAGGGCGGTAAAGGTCTTTCCGCCCACCAGCACCTCATAGAACGGCTTCAGCTCCACCATTTTCAGTCCCTGCTCCACCTCCGCCGGGGTCGAGATGATGGCAAAATCCACCTCGCCGTTTTTCACCGCCTGCACTGCCTGAGGCGTGGAGTGGTTCGAGATGCGGAGCCGGATGCCGGGGTATTCGGTGTGGAACGCCCTCAGCTTTTCGGACAGGTAGATATTCAGCGCCGTCTCGGTGGCACTGATGCTGATGGCACCATGTTCCAGCGTCGCGCTGGCGCTCAGCTCTTCTTCTGCATCCTGGATCTGCACCGCCGCTGATGCGATGCGGGAATAGAGCATCTCCCCCTCCGGCGTCAGGGTGACGCCCCGGTTGGAGCGGATAAACAGCACGCAGTTCAGCTGACTTTCCAGCCGGTTCATCGAGTGGGTGATGTTGGGCTGGTTGTTGCCCAGCACCCGCGCAGCTTTGGTAAAGTTCTGATATTTCGCCACATAATAGAAAATTTTGTAGTATTCCCAATCAACGTACATGGGAGTCTTCCCCTCTCTCATACCAAAATCACATTGCAGCCATGTGCAGGATACTTTTTACACATTCTTTTGCTGCTCGTATAATAGCAACTGCAATCGAAAATTGCAAGAGGGAATTTGAAAGTAATAAAGTTGGTTTGAACGGAGGCAGTTTTTATGTCTGAGATCAAAAAGGTCGTGCTGGCCTACTCCGGTGGTCTGGATACGTCCATCATCATCCCCTGGCTGAAAGAGCACTACAACAACTGCGAGGTCATTGCCGTCTGCGGCAATGTGGGCCAGAAGGGTGAGCTGGAAGGTCTGGAAGAGCGCGCCAAGGCAAGCGGCGCTTCCAAGCTGTACATCGAAGACCTGACCGATGAATTTGTGGAGGATTACGTCATCCCCACCATGCAGGCCGGTGCCGATTACGAGGGCTATCTGCTGGGCACCAGTTTTGCCCGCCCCATTCTGGCAAAGCGCGTGGTGGAGATTGCCCGCGCTGAGGGTGCGGACGCCGTCTGCCATGGCAGCACCGGCAAGGGCAACGACCAGGTGCGCTTCGAGCTGGCCATCATGCACTTTGCACCCGACCTCAAGATCATCACTCCGTGGCGTGAGTGGGACATCCAGAGCCGTGACGAAGAGATCGACTATGCCGAGGCCCATCACATCCCGCTGAAGATCAGCCGCGAGACGAACTATTCCAAGGACAAGAACCTGTGGCATCTGAGCCATGAGGGCCTTGACCTCGAGGACCCGGGCAACGAGCCGCAGTATGACAAGCCGGGCTTTCTGGAGCTGGGCGTCAGCCCCAAGGCCGCTCCGGACAAGTCCGAGTTCGTGGAGCTGACCTTTGAAAAGGGCGTTCCCCTCATCCTGAACGGAGAAAAGATGAAGCCTGCTGCCATCATCGCCAAGCTGAACGAGATCGGCGGCCGGAACGGCATCGGCCTGTACGATGTGGTGGAGAACCGTCTGGTGGGCATGAAGAGCCGCGGCGTATACGAGACGCCCGGAGGCACCATTCTGTACAAGGCCCACGAAGTGCTGGAGACCCTGACGCTGGACAAGCTGACCGCCCACAAGAAACGCGAGCTGGCCATCACCTTCGGCGAACTGGTCTACAACGGCCAGTGGTTCAGTCCCCTGCGCAAGGCCCTGAGCGCCTTTGTGACCTCCACCCAGGAGCATGTCACCGGCAAGGTGCGTCTGGAGCTGTACAAGGGCAACATCATCAACGCAGGTGTCTGGTCTCCGTACTCCCTCTACCGTGAGGACATCGCCACTTTTGCCGCCGGCGGCGACTATAAGCAGAGCGATGCCACCGGATTCATCAGCATCTATGGTCTGCCCACCAAGGTGCAGGCCATTGTAAACAACGAAAAAGAAGGTAAATAAGAGTTATGCTTACCGCTGTTACTGGAATCAACTGGGGCGATGAGGGCAAAGGCCGTGTCATCGACCTGCTGGCCGAAAACGCCGATATCGTTGCCCGCTATCAGGGCGGCAACAATGCCGGACACACTGTCGTCACCGAGAAGGGCAAGTTCATCCTGAACCTGCTGCCCTCCGGCATCCTGCATCCGGATGTCACCTGTGTGCTGGGCACCGGCATGGTCATCGACCTTGACCATCTCGCAAATGAAATGCAGGCCATCGAAGCCCGCGGCGTGGCCGTCAGCCCGAAGAACCTGAAACTCTCCGACAAGGCCACCATCTCCATGCCCTGGCACAAGGTGCAGGATGGTCTGGAAGAAGACCGCCTTGCCAAGAAGGGCAGCGCTTTCGGCTCCACCCGGCGCGGCATCGCCTATGCTTACAGCGACAAGTACCGCAAAAAGACCCTGCGTCTGGGCGACCTGCTCCATCTGGACGAAGAGCGCATCCAGAACCGCCTGCATATGATCCTCGACTCCAAGAACATGGAGCTGGCAGGCTGCTACCATCAGGAAAAGATGTCTTACGATGCCCTGTTCAGCTGGTGCAAGACCCAGGCCGAAAAGTTTGCGCCTTATATCTGTGACGTAGGTGCATTCCTGCAGGAGGCCCACGACAGCGGCAAGCTCATCGTGCTGGAAGCCCAGCTGGGTGCCATGCGCGATATCGATTACGGCATCTTCCCCTTCACTTCCAGCTCTAACACGCTGGCGGCCTATGCACCGCTGGGTGCCGGCATCCCCAACTGTAAGCTCGACCACGTGGTTGGCGTACTGAAAGCCTATTCCACCTGTGTGGGCGCAGGCCCCTTTGCGGCCGAGAATGCCATGGCCGAAGAGTGGAACGAACAGCTGCGGAAGGCTGGCGGCGAATACGGCGCTGCCACCGGCCGTCCCCGCCGGGTCGGCCCCTTCGACTGTGTTGCCAGCCGGTACGGTCTGGCCTGCCAGGGTGCTGATAAGATCGCCCTTACCAAGCTGGACGTGCTGAGCGGCATGAAGGAGATCCCGGTCATCACCGGTTATAAGATGGACGGTGTAGAAGTCCCCCGCTTCGACACACTGTCTGACCTTGACCGTGTGGAACCGGTGGTCACCTGGCTGCACGGCTGGAACAAGGACATCTCCCACTGCAAGAGCTGGGACGAACTGCCCAAGGAAGCAAAGGGTTACGTGGAGTTCCTGGAAAAGCAGCTGAACCATGAGATCCAGTTCGTCTCCACCGGTGCCGA
>DCCL01000252.1:0-7893 GCA_002313795.1 Faecalibacterium prausnitzii | reverse complement strand
TGGCTGTGAGACACTTCATCGAGCCGAACAGCTTTTCTCTGGAGGAGCAGCTGGCCCTCCTCGACCTTGCCGACAAGATGGAGGCGAACCCTGCCCCCTATGCTCATCTCTGCGACGGACGCATTCTGGCGCCCCTGTTCTATGAGCCCTCCACCCGCACCCGGCTCTCCTTCGAGTCGGCCATGCTGCGCCTGGGCGGCAAGACGCTGGGTTTTGCAGGCGCTCAGCTGTCCAGTGCCAGCAAGGGCGAGACCGTGGCCGATACAGCTCGTGTCGTCAGCAACTATGCTGACATCATCGCCATGCGCCACCCCAAAGAGGGTGCGCCGCTCCGGGCTTCCATGTATGCCCGCGTTCCCGTCATCAATGCGGGCGACGGCGGTCATGCTCACCCCTCCCAGACCATGATCGACCTCATGACCATCCGCCAGCGCAAAGGGCGGCTGGACCATCTGACCATCGGCTTCTGCGGCGACCTCAAATTCGGCCGTACGGTCCACTCCCTGACCGCAGCCCTGAGCCAGTTTGAGGGGAACAAGTTTGTGTTCATCTCGCCGGAGGAACTGCGCATTCCCCAGTATGTCAAGGACGAGACATTGACGCCTCTCCATCAGACCTACAAGGAGACTGCCGACCTCGAAGCCGAACTGCCGACTCTGGATGTGCTCTATATGACCCGCATCCAGCAGGAGCGCTTTTTCAACGAAGAAGACTATCTGCGGCTGAAAGGCTGCTATGAGCTGGACGAAAAGCTCCTGCAGCTGGCACAGCCGGATATGCCGGTGCTCCATCCCCTGCCCCGCATCGACGAGATCAAACTGGATGTGGACAACGACCCCCGCGCCGCCTACTTCGACCAGGTGCACAACGGCGTTTATATCCGCATGGCCATTATTCTGGCTCTGCTGGGCATTCCCGACCCGCTGACCGGAAAGAAGGTGCTGGAATGCTGAGCATTGAAGGGATCCAGAACGGCTTTATTCTGGACCATATTCCCGCCGGAAAGGGCATGGAGCTGTATCGTCTGCTGGACTTGGAGGACAGTTCTGCCTCGGTCGCCCTGCTGCAGAATGTCCGCAGCGGAAAGTGCGGCCGGAAAGACCTGATCAAAATCGAGGGCACAGAACTGCCCAAGCGTATCGAAATTCTGGGCAGACTCGACCCGCTGTAAAAATCCAAATAAATGCAAAACGACTTCCAGCAGGATATTCTGCAATGCAGACACCTGCCGGGAGTCGTTTTTTCAGTAAGTTCAAATTGATGGTCATCCACCATCACAATAAGCGCCGCCGCTTCAACCAGATAAACTTTTACTCTGATTTTTGAATCATGAAATGGAATGTGGTTCCCTTTTCCACCGCAAAGCAGACATCTTCATGCGGCTTTGCACCCCAGCTGTTATCGCCGCCGACGCCGCGCTGGAAGAGGGCGCACCGGACAACGGTCTTGTTGTTATTTCGGGGCAGTTCATAGAGGTGCCGTGCATTTTCCAGTTCGTGGGGCGTATAGGGCAGGGCCGAGAAGGTCATGCCTGCATCGCTGCCGAATCGGACACCCGGGATGCCGCCGGTGACATCTGCCTGATACACGCTGGTGCGGCTGCCGCATTCCTGCGGGTAGACCGGGCTGTACCGGGCAAAATCTTCCCGGATGTTATAATCCCATGCGCCCATCTTTCCGCCTGCAGTGCGGTCTGCCACCGTCTCGCGGGGGCCAAGGCCGAGGTAGGAGACCTCCGTCAGTTCCCGGCACAGCGGGAAGAGCAGGCCAAACTCCGGCAGTTCGGTCTTTTTGCCCTGCCAGGTCATCGCCACATCACAGCGGCCTGCACCATCAATCGCAAAATCGATGGGCAGCGTCTGACCATCCGGCAGGGTGTAATTTGCATGGACAATAACAAATTCACCTTTGGCCTCCGCAGTCAGGTTATCGCACCGGGCATACAGGCCCGCCGTTTTCCAAAAGGCAAATTCGAAGGGTTCTGCACATCCCTCATCGTTGTTGGCAGGTGCACGCCAGAAATTGGGGCGGACGATATCATCCAGCAGCTGCACGCCGTCAAACCGGATGGAAACCAGTCCCTTTCCCCGGCCGAAGAGATACTCAAAGCCATCCCCCTTTACGCCGATGTTACAGTCCATCTCCACCAGTTCGGGGACAGGCATGGTCAGCCGGGCCTGTACGCAGTTGTGCCACACCTGTCCGAAGGCCGCTTCATAGCCTGCCGGGATGCCAGGCTTTGCATCCCGCTGAACAGCAGTTACGGTCACACAGGCAAGGCCGCATTCCGGCACCGCAAACGGGAACGGGATATGCACGGTCTCACCGGGTCTGCAATCCTCCCGCAACACGGCTCTACGTTCCTGTTTTCCGTTGACCGATGAGACAAACACAAGGTCATATGCATTCAGGTCGGTGAAAAGGTTCCGGTTCTCCACCACAGCCTCCGTCTCGCTCACCGTGATTTTAATTGGCGCATAGGCAGCTTTTACCGCATCCATCTTGGGAGTGTTGCGGCGGTCGGGGAGAACAAGGCCGTCGATGCAGAATTCCCGGTCGGTGGGGCGGTCGCCGAAGTCGCCGCCGTAGGCAAAACCGGACTTGCCGTCCGGACCAGTCACCTCAATGCCGTGGTCGATATACTCCCAGATGAAGCCACCCTGATACAGCGGCTCTTTGTAGGCATACTCGGTATACTCCGTGATGCCGCCGCAGCTGTTGCCCATGGCATGGCTGTACTCACACATGATAAAGGGCTTTTCCGGATGCTCCGCCAGAAATTTCTTGATGCCCTCCACGGGGGTGTACATCTGGCTTTCCATATCGGAGGTGGCTGGATATTCCCGGTCCCAGAAGATTCCCTCATAGTGCACAAGGCGGCTGGGGTCGGTGCGGCGGAAATATTCGCTCATCTCCCACAGAGTCTTACCGCCATGGCTCTCGTTGCCGCAGCTCCAGATCAGGATAGCCGGATGGTTTTTGTCCCGTTCCAGCATGGCCTCGGCGCGAGCCAGCACATTTTCCCGCCATTCGGGGCGGCTGCCGGGCAATGTCCACTCGTCAGAACCATCCGCCCCCAGTTTCTGCCAGGTGCCGTGAGTTTCCAGATTCGTTTCCCCGATGACATAGAGTCCGTATTCATCGCACAGAGACAGGAAATACGGGTCGTTGGGATAGTGGCTGGTGCGCACGGCGTTCACGTTGTGAGCCTTGAGGTTCTGCACATCCCAGAGCATCTCTTCGCGGGATACGGTGCGGCCTGTCTTACAGCTCCACTCGTGGCGGTTGACGCCCTTGAACACGATGCGCCTGCCGTTCAGGAGCATCTGTTTATCCTTCAGTTCAAATTTGCGCAGGCCCACTTTCAGGCCCGTGCGTTCCACCAGGTTTCCTTCGTTCCACAGGGCGATCTCTGCGTCGTACAGGTTCGGCTGTTCGGCACTCCACAGGCCGGGATGTTCCACGATAAAGGTAAAGGAAACATCCTGCACATCCAGTTCTACATCCGGGTCGGCTTCGCCTTTGCCAAAGACCACACTGCTGTCGTACTCGGACGGCTCCCCCACCTCGGCGGACTGCTCCTGCCCGTTGAATGTCACAGACACCCGGCCTGCACCGCTGACCTTGCAGTCGAACGTGACTTTTGCGCTGAAAAAATCCGGGGCAAACTCCTGCTTTACAAAGGCATCTTCCAGATGGATCTCCGGTTTTGTAAACAGTTCCACCGAGCGGAACAGACCGCTCATCCGCCAGAAATCCTGATCTTCCAGCCAGCTGCCGGACGAGAAGCGGTAGACCTGAATGAGCAGTTCGTTTTCGCCGGGATGGACCGCTTCTGTCATATCAAATTCCGCCGGGGTGAAGGTATCCTCGGTGTAGCCGATGTAAACGCCGTTGCACCAGACGGCGGCAGCGCTGTCGGCTCCGTTCAGACGGAGATAGCAGCTGGCCCACTGTTCCGGCAGGGTAAAGCTGCGCCTGTATTCCCCGATGGGGTCGTACTCCTGCGGGACTTGGCCGGGGTGGATCTTTTCGTGGCCGTCCCACGGATACTGGGTATTCACATAGTGGGGCGTCCCATAGGGATGGCCGGGCTTGTTCAGGCTCTGTATCTGGATGAAGCCGGGCACATTCAGAGTGCCCCACTCCGTAAACGGAGCCGTGCTGTTTTCCGCATAGCGGAAATCCCATTCACCATCCAGACTGACGGTCAGCGGCATCTTCGGGCTGGTCTGGTCGGCAAAGTGGGCGTGGGCAGGCAGACGGTTCTGCTGGAAGACCTCCGGGTCGGCCAGCAGGGCCGAGGTAATGGGTTCGTGGAATGGCATAGCAGTCACCTCTCAGCAATCCGGGAAGAGAAAAACAGCCGTACAGGAGCGACTGTTCTTCTGAATGATTTCATTATTTTGCTTCGTCAAGAATTTCGGTATCCAGCGTAGTGTGTCCCTTTGCAATGTGGTATTTCACGGCGGGCAGATGGACATTGGTGAAATACAGGCTGGTGTTGGGGTCACAGCCGATGACGATCGGCTCGCCCTTGCCGCGCACGGCACAACGCAGCGTGTCACAGTGGGCTTCGGCGGTATCATTTCCCACCGCTTCAGCATAGCCCGGTGCAAAATTGGGCACGGCAAAGCCGCAGTCATAGGCATCGCAGTCAAAGCTGCTGTCGATCTCGTGATGGCGGCAATGGCCGACAGCAGTGGGGGTGATGGTGGTCGTCACCTCAATGCCGGGGAAGGGCGACCACTGAGCCGTCACCGAACCGGCTTCCACCTTCCACGTCCTGCTCACCTTGCGGACAAACACATTGTCGTCGATGACAAAGGCCAGCATGCTGTCGGGGGCCGCCTGATTCAGCACCTCCCGGCTGCGGGATGCACAGAAGCCGAAGCGGGTATCATAAGCGAATTTCGCATACTTTTCCGGGAACTGCCCGTGGCCGTGGCCCTCGTTGACGCCGGCGGCATAGGCTGTTACCCGGCCTGCCCGGCGCTGCACCAGCATATTGGCATAGGGCATGGGCTTGAGGCTGTCCAGTGCGGGCATGGGGGCCGCCTCTGCCGCCCAGAAGGGGTGGCCATCGGGCAGGGCCAGCAGCAGGAAGCTCTTCATGCCCCAGTAGGGGGAGCCGGGGGCATTGTACCGCTCGGCCATATACATCTGCGGATAGCAGTAGCCGATGGTGAGGATGCCGTCCCGGTCAAACATTTTCTGGTTCATCCACCACTGGAAATTGCGGACGATAAGGCCCTTCATCACGGGCAGGGGCAGCGGCTCCAGCCCGGCCCAGATGCAGGCCGCCCAGAAGCAGTTCTGCGCAAAGCGATAGGTCAGGCTGCGGCCAAAGGGCAGGGCCGCACCGTTGGCATCGAACCAGTAGACGAACTGCTGGCTGAACAGCATGGCGCGCTCCCGGTAGAGGGCTGCACGTTTGGGGTCGGTATCGGCAGCGAAGCTGGAGTAGAGCAGGCCGTAATACTGGATGGCCCACGGGATGTAGTAGTCCTTCTGAACAGAAGCGCCGTCAGTGGACCAGCCGTCGCCGCTGTAATAGCTGTCGATCTTTTCGAGGCCGTCCTCCAGAAGCTCCGGACTGTAGGGCATCTTCACACTCCTGAGCGCAAGATTCACGAGGATGCGGAAGAACTGCCAGTTGCAGTCCGGAATGGCATGCTCATTGATTTGATCCAGCCATGCGGCCAAATCCTTTTTTTCGGCCTCTGCCAGCGGCTCCCACACCTTTTCCGGAGCAGTCAGGATGCCGCAGGCGATGGCCGCCATCTCCACAAAGCACTGGTCATAATCCTTGCACTTTCCCCAGTATTCCGGGCTTTCCGGGTCGGAACCAGAAGCAAGGCCCTTGCGGTAAATGGCCTCAAATTCCGGGTCAGAGCCGCCGCCCACCCAGAAGGGCACCAGCGCCCAGAGCGGGCGGCTGAAGGCTTCCAGCTCGATGGCGTTCTGGTCATAAGTGACGCCGGTCTCGCCCAGATGCAGCCGGGCACAGCCAGCGGAATAGCAGGGCTTGAGCGGGTCAAGGAATCTGTGCATCAGCACAGTAAAATCTGCTTTCGTCTGTAACTTCATCACCAGTACATCTCCCAATCTTTTGTCAGGCGGGTCAGCGCCTCCATATAGAAGTAATCGCCCCAGCTGGTGCATTCATCCACGCCTTCCGGGGTGCAGGTGTTGTAGGGGCTCTTTTTGCTGTAAGTGCCGTGGAGCAGCTGACCGGAGCCAAGGGTGCCGGGTTTGACCGCATAGTTCGCGGCAAGGCTTCCCAGCATCTGCCGGGCCAGCGTGCGCCACTGTGCGGCTTCTTCCTCGCCCACATACTTGGCGGCTTCCAGCAGGCCGCAGGCCACGATGGCCGCAGAAGAGGAATCCCGCGGCTCGCCGCTCTCCGGGGCAAAGATCATATCCCAGCAGGGGACGAGATCTTCCGGCAGGCGGGAGAGGTAGAAGTCCAGCGCCTTGCGGAACACATCGAGGAACTTCTCATCGTGGGTGTAAGTGTAGCCGATGGCGCTGCCGTAGACGCCCCAGGCCTGACCCCGTGCCCAGAAACTGTCGTCCCTGTAGCCCTGACAGGTGCGCCCCCCCTTGGGGGTGCCGTCCGGGTTCATAAAGAAGGTGTGATAGGTGCTGCCGTCGGGCCGGAAGGAGTTGGCCAGCGTAGTGGCCGTGTGGGCGGCGGCGATCTCACGGTAGTGGTCATCCCCCGTCACCTGACTTGCCCAGTACAGCAGGGGCACGTTCAGCATACAGTCGATGATATAGCGGTAGTTGTCCGGGTCGTCCATGGTGCCCCAGGCCTGCAGAAACTTTCCGCTGGGCTGGTAGCGGGTCAGCAGCTGGTCGGCAGCGGCGATAGCAGCTTTCTTTCCCTTTTCGCTGCCCACCAGCTTCCATGCCGCCACGCAGGTGGGGCTGTAGAGGAAGCCCATGTCATGATGGTCCACTTCCACCTTGCGGGCAATGCGGTCCGCAAAGCTGTCCACCTGAATCAACGCTGCATTTTTGAATTTCCCGTCGCCGGTGGCCTCATAGGCCAGCCAGATCTCACCAGGCCAGAAACCGCAGGTCCACTGGTCGTTGGCGCAGCCGGGATAGATTCCCTTCACACTGGAATGGTTCTGACACTGATAGGTGTAGAGGGGCAGATTGGTCTCTACCTGCTTGCAGGCATCGGCCAGCGCCTGTTTTGCTTCGGCATCGGTCATAGGGTGATCGGGATAGGTCTTCATATCATTACTCCTTAAATCCAAAGGTCGGGATATTCTTCCAGCGCTCTTTCAGGAAATGTGCGCCCAGCTTGGGGCGTCGGTCACGGGTGAAGAGGCCCTTTTTGTTGCCGTCCACCCGCATGGGACCCTGCACGGTGTCGTAGTCGGCAAAGTTCCAGACAAATTCTCCCACGAACCAGGGACGTTTGTCAAACTCGGCATCCAGGCGGCGGTAGAACTCCACCTGAAACTCCTCGCTGAACATCTCGGCCCCCGCGGTGTGCAGGCCGGCTACGGTGTCTGCGCCGTACTCGCTCATCATCACCGGCTTGTGCTGCTCTGCCCAGAAGTCCAGCTCCTGGCTCAGGCCATTGCAGGCGGCGTCCAGATCGCCAGAGAGATTGTACCATCCATAATACCGGTTGATGCACACAATGTCCATAGTCCGGGTGGTGATGTCTTTGGTGTAATCGTTCTGGCAGCATACCAGCGTCACCGGGCGGTCCTGCGGGTCCAGCTGGTGGGCCAGCTCATACAGCGGCCGCCAGTAGTTGTAAGCGTCCTGCGGGAAGTGCTCCAGATCCGGTTCGTTGCCCAGACTCCATAATACCACACAGGGGTGGTTCTTGTCCCGCTGGATCATCTCGGTCAGCACCTGCCGGTG
>DCCL01000202.1:262-11155 GCA_002313795.1 Faecalibacterium prausnitzii | reverse complement strand
TATTTTACAAAGATAATACCACACTCCAAACACTTTTTAAATATTTCGTTTGAAATTTCCGGCTTTTCTCCTGCCAAACTTCCCGGCACTCTTTTGTGCATTTTGACATTTGCCCTATATTTCTGCCCTCCGGAACGCAAAAAGTCCCTGCGGCTCCCTTCTCACCGGGCCACAGAGACTTTTATTGCAAACACATTCTTTTTATGGTATCCTGTAACTGCCGCATAAGCAGCGGCGAAAGGCGCTGTCTGCAGATGCAGGTGGTCACGCTCCTCCGGCTGAGCGCCAGAGGGGACGAAAACTTTTTTGCTTTCCCCCGACGCAAACGCGAAAGGGGGGATGCTCCATGACGCTGAGTGAAGTTCTTCAACTGCTCGCCGTGATCGGCGGTGCAGTTTTCGTGACGTTTCAGATTACATGGACGATTTCCAACAGCAAAAAGAAATGACCGCCCATGCCCTTCCAAAGCAAGCGGTCATTTCTTTTTGACTCAATGCTGATGAGGAGCTGACCATTGCGGGCAGCGCTCTTTCTATTGGCAGTATAGTATATTTCCCCGGCTTTGTCAAGCGGCGGGCCGGTTTCCGACAGGAGGTTTTCTTCGATGAAACGCACAGATTATATCAACTGGGACGAGTACTTCATGGGCATTGCCCTGCTGACGGCCATGCGCTCCAAAGACCCCAGCAGTCAGGTGGGTGCCTGCATCGTCAGCCCGGAGAACAAGATCCTCTCCCTGGGCTACAACGGCATGCCCATCGGCTGCAACGACGACGATATGCCCTGGGACCGGGAGGGTGACCCGCTGAACACCAAGTATATGTACGTCTGCCATGCGGAGCTGAACGCCATCCTGAACAGCGCCCACAACAACCTCAAGGGTGCAAGAGTGTACGTGACCCTCTTCCCCTGCAACGAATGCACCAAAGCCATCATCCAGTCCGGCATCGCCGAGGTGGTGTATTACAGCGACAAATACCACGACACCGATTCCAGCGTAGCAGCACGGTTCATGTTCAAGAAGGCCGGTATCCGGCTGACGCCCTATCAGCCCACCGGCCGGAAGGCTGAACTGGAGCTGTAATATGAAAAGATATGCTGCACTGCTGATAAGACTCTGATTGCAATTATAGGATGGATTAGATTAAATATAGTATTTATAAGATGGATGTGTTATAATAAATTTGTATAAATTGACCAATGGATCTGTTTTTTAGAGATGAAATAGTGGTCGGTTTTCTGATTCCTGCTTGGGTGACAGATGTTGTCATCCTGACAAGATATAGCCGTCAAGTTCCATGCAAAACGTCTGGAACTGTAAAAGCTGGATAAATTGATTCACGATATGAATATGCGGGACAGTTGTCTGGTTTGTGTCGGAAAGGGCAATCCGGAATGGAACGAATCGGCTCCCCATGGTGCAGGCCGCTTGATGAGCCGCGCAGATGCAAGGAACAGTTTTACACTGTCGCAGTACAAGAAAGAAATGCAGGGCGTTTATACCAGCTCCGTCAGCCGGAACACACTGGACGAAAGCCCGATGGCCTATAAGCCGATGGAAGCTATTCTCCAGCAGATTGAATCTACGGTGAAAATCGTAGAGCGGACAAAGCCCGTCTACAACTTTAAGGCAAGCGAGGAAATTTCAAGATGATTTATCAAATCAGTTCTGGTCAGGGGCCTGCCGAGTGAGAACTTGGGGTGGCAAAATTTCTGGTCTGCCTGCAAAAATAATAAAAATGAGACAGGCAATCCCTTTCGGGAAAACCTGCCTCATTTTTTGGAGCAGCTGTTTTGCAGCAGCCCCTTTTCTGAAAGGAGAACAAATGAAGAATGTCAACTGCACTCTCAGCCCTTGACTCCGCCGAGTGCCACGCCGCGGACGATGAACTTCGAGAGCAGCAGGTAGACGATGATCACGGGCAAGATGGCGATGGCGACCAGCATGTAGACTTTGCCCATATCAAACTTGAGGAAATCGGCGCTGCGCAGCTGGGCGATGAGGATGGGTAGGGTCTTTTTATCCGCCGTATCCAGCACCAGTGCGGGGATGAAGTAGTTGTTCCAGCTTGCCACAAAGGAGAAGATGGCCTGCACTGCCAGAGCGGGCTTCATGATGGGGAGCACGATGTGGTTGAAGGTATAGAACTCTCCGGCTCCATCGATGCGGGCAGCTTCCACGATCTCCATGGGGAGGGATGCGTCCAGATACTGCTTCATGAAGAAGAACACTGCCGGGGCCGCAATGCTGGGGATAATAAGAGGGATGAAACTGTTCTTCAGGCCCATCCTGGTGATCAGCTGCAGGAAGCCCAGCGCCGACACCTGTGTGGGCATCGTCATGATGAGCAGGATGATGGCAAACGCAGCCTTTTTGAACCGGAAGTTATAGGCGTAAATGCCATAGGCCGTGAGAGCCGAGAAGTAGACACTGAGGGCTGCCGAGCAGGCCGAGACGATCAGGCTGTTCCTTACGCCGGACAGCACCGGAATGTTGGCATCCGACAGCACATTCTTCAGGTTCGTCATCAGGGATTTGCCGGGCAGGAGGGAGAATCCCTTCTGGATCTCAAAATGGGTGCGGGTGGAGTTGATGAGCAGCACATAGAAGAAGAACAGGCACAGAAAGCTCAGCAGCACCAGAACCACATAGCTTACCGTACGGCGGGCAGCAAGTGTTGCCTTTTCCGATTTTGTTTTTGCTGTATGTGACATTATGCTTTTCCTCCCTTCGCCTGTTTGGCCGCCTGCCTGCGGGCCTTGCGTTCTGCCTTGCTCAGGCCGTCCTCTTCCCGGGTAAGGGAGAGGTAGACCACCACGCAGAGCACGGCACACACCAGAAACAGCACCACAGAAACCGCACCGGCCATGCCGTAATTCTTGCTGAACAGATGGTTGTTCAGGTACATGATCATGGTGGTGGAAGTGCGGTCCGGGCCGCCCTTGCCGTTCGTCAGGATCTGCGGCACATCGAACATCTGCAGACCGCCAATCATGGAAGTGATCATCACGTAGATCAGGATCGGCCGGATGAGGGGAATGGTGATCTTCCAGAACATCTGGTTCGGACTGCATCCATCCAGTTCAGCAGCCTCGTAAAGGGTGGGGTCAACGCCCATGATAGCGGCCATCAGCATGATGGTGGTGTTGCCGAACCACATCAGGAAGTTCATCAGGCCGATAAGGCCCCGGTTGCCCCAGACCGTATTCAGGAAGCTGATGGGCTCTTTGAGGATGCCCATGCTCATCAGAACGGCATTCACCGGGCCGTTGTCCGAGAACAGGGCAAAGAACAGCATGGCAAAGGCCGACGCCATGATCAGGTTTGGCATGTAGATGACCGTCTTGAAGAAGGTCTGGCCCTTGAGCTTGAGCCGCAGGTCGGTGAACCACGCCGCCAGCAGCAGCGAGACTGCGATCTGCGGGATAAAGCCGATGATCCAGAGCAGCAGCGTGTTGCCGAAGTATTTGGGCAGGTCGGTGGAAAACAGGGCGATGTAGTTTTTTATGCCCACAAAGTTGGGGCCGATGATCTTCAGGCCGCTGCGGTAATATTCAAAAAAGCTGTAGTAAATCGTAGAACCCAGCGGGATCAGCTGAAACACCGCAAAAATGACAAAGAACGGTGCAATGAAGATGTAGCCCCATTTCGCGTAGCTGATCGAGCTTTTCTTTTTTGTTTTGTCCATGGAACCGCCCTCCTGACGTACGCTGCATCCAGCAAAAGGGGCGGGCGGGATCAGCGTCCGGCCCGCCCCCTCTGATTCAGTTGTTAAGATCTGGCTTCAGGCTGCGCTCATGCGGGCCACTCCACATCGGTCAGCTCGGGATACTTCTCCTTGATGGAGGTCTCGAAGTTTGCCTTTGCGGTATCCTCGTCCACGTTGCCGGTGAAGTAATCCTTGAATGCATTCTGGAAGCTCTCGTTCAGACCCTGATCGTAGGGGCCTGCGTTGGACATATCGATCTTCTTGGCTGCCTCTGCAAACAGAGCGATGTGGTTCTGGCCGCCCAGAAAATCGGACTTGTAATCGCTGTTGGCGATCTCTTCCATTGCCTTTTCGTTGTTGGTGTAATCCTGCGTGTCCAGCGTGATCTGCTTCATGATGGCCTCATCGCAGGTCAGCTTCTGCATGATATCCTTGATGGTCTCGATGTTGTCTGTGCCGGCTGCTGCGCAGATCCAGGTGCCGCCCCAGTAGTAGGGCTGAGGGCCTTCGCAGACAGCGTAGTCACCGTAGATGCCGTTGCCGACTTCTTCCTTGCCGCCCTCGGCCACAGGGGTCTCCAGCGAGTTGCCCAGCAGGGTGAAATTGATGCCCCAGGTGGAGTAGAAGAAACCGAACACCTTACCGGTGGGGCCCTGGTCGGCTGCCCACTGGCTGTCCCACAGGCTGGACTTGTTGTTGTAACCCTTGTCGGTGTACTCCTTGGTCTGGTCCACCCACTTCATGAGGTTGGGATCGACCTTGACGGTGGTGCCGTCCACCCAGGGTGCAGACACGTTGTTGGAGAAGGTGCGGTAGGCATCGTCGAAGCCGGACAGCATCTTGTAGCCCTTGTCGTGTGCCTTGGCAGCCACATCATTGAACTTATCCCAGTCGGAAAGATAGGTCTGCACTTCGGTGGGGTCATCGGTGCCCAGCACATCCTTGGCAATGCTGCGGCGGTAAGCAAACAGGCCGGGAGTTGCCTGCCAGGTGGTGCCGCGCTGGCTGCCGTCCACAGAAACGATATCCTTGGTGTACTGGTACTGTCCTGCCAGGTCAGAATCGGTCAGGCCGATGTCTGCCTTGACGTCCAGAGCGTAATCAGAATCCACATATTTCAGGGCATAATCGGCTTCGATCAGGAAGATGTCCACCTTGTCGTCATCGGCGGCGGAATCCTGATTCAGCAGGGCTTCGTCCAGCTTGTTCTGGTAGTTGTTGTTCTCGTTGGCGTTGATGGTCCACTTGACGACCGTGCCGTCCTTCAGGGTGGTGGTGGATTTGTCGTCGGCGATGGAGGCGACTTCGGGGTAGTAATCATTGAAACGGCTCTGGAACTCATCGTTCCAGCACCAGATGTTCAGCGTCTTGCCCTGTGCTGCGGGCGCACTGGAAGCTGCGGAGGCCGCTGCCGAGGAAGCCGTGGAAGGAGTGGTGCTGGAAGAAGAACCGCCGCAGGCGCTCAGCGCTGCAGTGATGGTGACTGCACCGGAAGCCAGCAGGAAATTACGACGCGAAATCTTTCTCATAATGAAAAACCTCCTTCAATGGTTTTCGTAATAAGGATCTTCTCACTGAAAGCTCCGGTCCGCCCGGAACTTATTGCAACACATTCATACACTGCCCACGGAATCGCCTTCCAGCAGCCTGCCCGTCACCGGGATCTGCTCGGCCAGTGTCACACGGGGGTGCTCGATCATCTGTACCAGCTTATCCGCAGCCATCCGGCCCAGCATTTTGGTGTTCTGCTGCCATGTCACCAGCTGCGGCTTCATCACCCGGGAAAGGTAGATGCCGTCGTAGCCCATCACGGAGATGTCCTCCGGGATACTCAGGCCCGCTTCCTGCAGGGCGATGCAGCCGCCCATAGCCGAGAAATCGTCTGGGAAGAGGATGCAGGTGGGGCGCTGGGGAAGTGCCAGCAGGTTCCGGGTCTCCTGTGCACAGCGGTCCGGGTCGTGGTAAATGCCGCTGCGCACATAGTCGTCGGGGACGTCCAGCCCCAGTTCCTCACAGCTCTTATAAAAGCCTGCCAGCCGGTTCTCTGTGACCGCAGTCCGCTCGCCGTGGATAAAGGCGATGCGGCGGTGGCCTTTGGCGTAGGCGTAACGCACCAGAGACGAAAGCCCGTTGACGTTATCGGAAAGGACTGCCATCCGGTTGTTGAACACATGGTCGATGGTCACCACCGGCACATCGCTGTTCACCAGCTCCACCACCTGCGGGTCATTGAAATCCACACAGGCGATCACTGCGCCGTCCACCCCGCGGTAGTGGCAGTGCTCCAGATAGGTCATGGTCCTGCCGCCCAGGTTCCGGTTGATAAAGGTGATGTCGTAGCCCAGCTTTTCCACCTGTACCTTGAAGCTGTCCAGCACCGCCGAAAAATACTCGTGGGCCAGACCGCTCTGCCGCTCGTCCACGAACAGGACGCCAAGGTTATAAGTGCGGTTGGTCTTCATGGAGCGTGCCGCCATGTTGGGCACATAGCCCATCCGGCGTGCTGCCTCACGGATGCGATTGCGGGTGGCCGCAGAAATGTCCGGCTGGCCGTTGAGCGCCTTGCTCACCGTTGCCACTGAGACGCCGCATTCCTGCGCCAGATCTTTTAAGGATGACATCTCTCCGCCCCCTTCCGAGGGCCTGTCCTGCCATTGTCTGCCGCAAGTCCTCAATCGTTTTCGCAAATTCAATATAGCGCATTCTGCACTGAAAATCAAGCGGAAGAGAATAACTTTTATATCGATTGACGCATTTTCAGCAATTTGTGGGGCTTTCTCATTCCGGAATTATGCAGTCTGTCCTGTTTTCGTTACATTTCGTTACCGTTCGATAAAAGTTTCGCTCCACGAGCGTTTTATGGGCCGGAAATGGCCGGTTTTATTTCGTTGTATATTTCAGGAGAGCCCTTGCTTTTTGCCGAAGGATAGACTATTATCAAGGCAGAGAAGTCCTTGCCTGCCTTTGAGCCGCAAAGCCTTAATCGTTTTCGCAAATCTATGGTTTCGGCGTTTCCGGTTTTTCGCAAAGGAGGAACAAGGCTATGAAATTCGGACATTTTGATGATGCACGCCGGGAATATGTGATCGACACGCCCCGCACGCCTCTGCCCTGGATCAACTATCTGGGCAGTGAGGACTTTTTCAGTCTGGTCTCCAATACCGGCGGCGGCTACAGCTTTTACCGGGATGCCCGGCTGCGCCGGATCACCCGCTACCGTTACAATAATTCCCCACTGGATCAGGACGGCCACCGCATCTATATCAATGACGGCGGCACCATCTGGAACCCGGGCTGGCAGCCTTCCAAAACAGAACTGGATTCCTACACCTGCCGCCACGGGCTGGGCTATACCATTCTGGAAGGGGAGAAGAACGGCATTGCGGCCATGCAGGAGCTTTTTGTTCCCCGGGGCGACGCCTGTGAGATCGACCGGCTGACCCTTACGAATAAGACCGCTGCCCCCAGAACGCTGGACGTATTCAGCTATGTGGAGTTCTGCCTGTGGGACGCCATGGACGACAGCTCCAATTTCCAGCGCAACTTTTCCACCGGCGAAGTAGAAGTGGTGGACAGCGCCATCTACCACAAGACCGAATACCGGGAGCGCCGCAACCACTACGCCGTGTTCTGGGCCAACACCCCGGTCACCAGCTTTGATACCAGCCGGGATGCCTTCTGCGGCGTTTATGGCAGCCCCGCCGAGCCGGAAGCTGTCAAGGCCGGGCACTGCTCCAACAGCATCGCCCACGGGTGGGCTCCGGTGGGTGCTCATCACTTCCACATCACTCTGGCACCGGGCGAACGAAAGAGCATCATCTTTGGTCTGGGATATATCGAAAACCCGCAGGAAGAAAAATTCACCGCCCCCAACGTCATCAATAAGACAAGGGCCGAGGCCATGATGGCCCGCTATGCTGCGGACTCTCAGGTGGATGCCGCCTTCAAGGCGCTGGCCGACTACTGGCAGGAATTGCTGTCCGGCTGGCAGCTGACCTCCGGTGAGGAAAAGCTGGACCGGATGGTGAGCCTGTGGAACCAGTACCAGTGCATGGTGACCTTCAACATGAGCCGCAGCGCCAGCTACTACGAAAGCGGCATCGGCCGCGGCATGGGCTTCCGGGATTCCTGTCAGGACCTGCTGGGTTTTGTCCACATGATCCCCTCCCGGGCACGGGAACGCATTCTGGACATTGCAGCCACCCAGTTTGAGGACGGCAGCGCGTATCACCAGTATCAGCCCCTGACGAAAAAGGGCAACCGGGACGTGGGCAGCGGCTTCAATGACGACCCGCTCTGGCTCATTGCGGGCACCGCCGCCTACCTGCGGGAGACCGGCGACTGGTCCATTCTGGACGAGTCTGTGGCCTTTGACAACGACGAGACTAAGGCACAGCCCCTGATGGAACATCTGCGCCGGAGCTTCAACTTCACCCGCACCCACCTCGGCCCCCACGGCCTGCCCCTCATCGGCCGGGCCGATTGGAACGACTGCCTGAATCTGAACTGCTTCTCCGAACATCCGGGTGAAAGCTTCCAGATCACCGGCCCCAGCGAAGGCCCCGTGGCAGAGAGCGTGTTCATTGCCGGTATGTATGTCAAATACGGGCACGAATATGCAGAACTCTGCGACCATCTGGGCCTGAAGGATGAAGCTGCCGCCGCCCGTCGGAGCATTGATGCGGTGGAGCAGGCCGCTCTGACCGCCGGATGGGACGGCGCATGGTTCCGCCGGGCCTACGATGCCTTTGGCGCACCTGTGGGCAGCAAAGAATGCGATGAAGGTCAGATCTTTATTGAGCCTCAGGGCATGTGCGTCATGGCGGGCATTGGCCGGGAGACCGGGCAGGCCGCGCAGGCCCTGAAGAGCGTAGAAGAGCGGCTGGATACCAAATACGGCGTGGTGCTGCTGCAGCCTGCCTACACCACATACCGCCTCAACCTGGGCGAGATCTCCAGCTACCCTCCGGGATACAAAGAGAATGCCGGTATCTTCTGCCACAACAACCCCTGGATCAGCTGCGCCGAAACGGTGCTGGGCCACGGCGACCGGGCCTTTGCCGTCTACAAAAAGACCTGCCCCGCCTACATTGAGGATATCTCCGAGATCCACCGCACGGAGCCCTACGTCTACAGCCAGATGGTCGCGGGACGAGATGCCCCCACCTTCGGTGAGGCCAAAAACAGCTGGCTCACCGGCACGGCGGCATGGACCTTCGTGAACATCAGTCAGTATATTCTGGGCATCCAGCCCACCCTGAACGGCCTGCGCATCGACCCCTGCATTCCCCACACGCTGGCGGGTTATATCGTCACCCGCCGCTACCGCGGGGCGGTCTACCACATCCGTGTGGAGAATTCCCACGCCCTGCAGAAGGGCGTGAAGTCCGTTACGGTCAACGGCTCGGCTATTGAAGGAGACCTCCTGCCGCTGGCAGAGCCCGGCCAGACGGTAGAGGTCACGGTGGTGATGGGATGAGTCTCTCCCGGCGGGCATCATAAAGCAGTCTGCGCAGTGACAAGGAGGATGCGTATGGCAGAATTTCCGAAGGATTTTGTGTGGGGCGCGGCAACGGCAGCCTATCAGATCGAGGGTGGTGCCGCCGAGGACGGCAAGGGGCTCAGCATCTGGGATGTTTTTTCCCATACGCCGGGCTGTACTTACCGGGGTGAAACCGGCGATGTTGCCTGCGACAGCTATCACCTCTGGCGAAAAGATATGGAACTGATGAAAGCCATGCACCTGAAAGCCTACCGCTTTTCCGTGGCATGGCCGCGCATTGCCCCTACCGGCGGCACAGACTGGAACGAAAAAGGCTTTGCCTATTACGACGCCCTTGTGGATGCCCTGCTGGAATCGGGCATCGAACCATATGTCACCCTGTATCACTGGGACCTGCCGCAGGCTCTGGAAGAAAAGGGCGGCTGGCGGAACGAGGACACCGCCCGTGCCTTTGCACAGTATGCTGCAAAAATGGCAGAGCACTTCAAAGGGCGGGTGCATCAGTGGTTCACCATCAATGAGCCTGCCTGCATCGTAAAAATGGGCTATGGCACGGGAGAGCACGCGCCGGGGCTGAAGCTTCCGCTGGAAGGACAGTTCGCCTGCTGGCGGAATGTCCTTTACGCGCACTGCCTTGCCGCACAGGAGCTCCGCCGGGCGGACCCGGAAAATAAGGTGGGCTTTGTTTCCACCGGCCGCATCTGCTACCCGGTGTCGGATACTTCCGCAAACAGGGCGGCCGCCCGGGCGCTGACCTTTGCCTGCCCGGATGACGACTGGGCGTTCACTCATACGATGTCGCTTGACCCCTTGTGCCTTGGCCGCTGGCCCGGCCCGGATATCTGCGGGCCGAGACTCTCCGCCTGCATCGCCGCTGTCCCGCAGCACATCAACGATGCACTGCCGCTTGGCAGACCGGACATGATCGGCCTGAACATTTACAATGCGGCACCTGCGCAGATGGGGGAAGACGGCCCCTGCTATGTGGAACGCCCCGTCGGCTATGCCCGCACGGCGATGAACTGGCCGGTTGAGCCGGAGTGCCTGAACTGGGGCCCGCGGCAGATGCAGGAGCGGTACGGCCTGCCCATGTTCATCACGGAAAACGGCTTGTCCTGCACCGATTTGATCTATCGGGACGGTAAAGTTCACGACCCGGAGCGGATCGATTTTCTGGCACGGTATCTGGATAAGCTGGCCGAAGGCATCCGGGCAGGTGCCGACGTGAGAGGCTATTTCCATTGGAGCCTGCTGGACAACTACGAATGGCACAGCGGATACCGGGAGCGCTTCGGTCTGGTGTATGTCGATTACCCCACCAGTCGGCGCATCCCGAAGGACAGTGCACGCTGGTATGGCGAAGTCGCAGCGACCAATGGCCGGTCGATCTGACCTATAAAATATGAAAGCAGACGTTCCCGGGCGGTATTCCGCTGCCCGGGAAAATCTGCTTTTTCCTACCAAAAAAGTTTGTTTTAGGGGTTGACAAATGACGACAAGTTGATTAAAATAAATGCAATATCACAAAATTGGCTGTGAAGAGAAGAGTAAGCTTTCGCATTGAGCCTTACCAGAGAGCCCGGCAGGTGGAAAAGGGCAGGAAACAGGGAGCCGAAAATGGTCTTGGAGCCGCGTGGATGAAGTGCAAGAGCGCTAAGTCTGCGACGGGTGCGCCCGTTA
>DCCL01000202.1:0-174 GCA_002313795.1 Faecalibacterium prausnitzii | reverse complement strand
TGGTACCACGGAAGTTTCAGCTCCCGTCCTTGTGCAGCGTCAGGCTGGCAGGGGCGGGAGCTTTTTTGATGCTTCCGTTCAAGGCGTGCGCGGAACTGTGCCGCGCCGCCGCTGTACATTTATTATATTCACTGAAGAATTAGAGAGAGGAAACAAAACTATGATTACTCGTCG
>DCCL01000031.1 GCA_002313795.1 Faecalibacterium prausnitzii | reverse complement strand
GCCACCGTCTGCCATGTGGATGCCTCCAAGGGCATCGTGGCATGGGGCAAGGACAACGCCGCCGCCAGCGGCCTCGCTGACCGGCCCATCCGCTGGCTGGTGGACGACTGCGCCAAGTTCGTGGCCCGCGAGAAGCGCCGGGGCAACACTTACGATGGCATCATCATGGATCCGCCCAGCTATGGCCGCGGCCCTGGCGGTGAGATCTGGAAGCTGGAAGACTGCATCTATGACCTCATCAGCCAGTGCGAGGAAGTGCTGAGCGATACGCCGCTCTTCTTTGCAGTGAACAGCTACACCACCGGTCTGTCTCCGGCTGTGATGGAGTATATGCTCAAGACCACGCTGGTGCCCCGCTTTGGCGGCAAGACCAGCTGCGACGAGATCGGCCTGCCGGTGTCCGCTACCGGCGGCGTTGTGCCCTGCGGTGCAACGGCCATCTGGGAAGAATGAAGGAAACGAACCCTCTCAGTCAAAACCTGACGGTTTTGCCAGCTCTCCCGAAGGGCGAGCTTTTGACAAACCAGAAACTACTTGAAAAAGCTCCCCCTCTCGGGGGAGCTGGCGAGCAGATGCGAGCCTGAGAGGGTTTTATTTTGAGAATGGGGTACAGCCCTTTTGAGAGGGGCGCACCACCAGAAAGAGAAAAAATGATGGAAGAAACGATTTTAACAGCGAAGGATCTGAAATTTCGCTACGACATCGAACAGCCGGTCTATGCATTGGACGGCGTCTCGGTGAAGGTGAAGCGCGGCGAGTTCGTCGCCGTGCTGGGTGCAAACGGCTGCGGCAAATCCACGCTGGCCAAGCACTTCAATGCCATTCTCCTGCCGGAGAGCGGCACCGTGTATGTGGAAGGCATGGATACCGCCGACGAAAACAAGCTGTATGATATCCGCCAGACCGTGGGCATGGTGTTCCAGAACCCGGACAACCAGATCGTGGCAACGGTCGTGGAAGAGGATGTGGCGTTTGCACTGGAAAATCTGGGTGTGCCCCCGGAAGAGATGCGCCGCCGGGTGGATGACTCCATGAAGATGGCGGGCATCTATGAGTACCGCGAGCGTGCCCCGCACAACCTGTCCGGCGGACAGAAACAGCGCGTTGCCATTGCGGGCGTGGTCGCCATGCGGCCGGACTGCCTGATTCTGGACGAGGCCACCGCCATGCTGGACCCGCGCGGCCGCGAGCAGGTGATGCAGACCATCCACCACCTGAACAAGAACATGGGCATCACAGTCGTGTCCATCACCCACTATATGGAAGAAGCTGCACAGGCAGACCGCGTGCTCGTCATGAGCAAAGGCCGTGTGGTCATGGAGGGCACCCCGAAAGAGGTGTTCAGCCAGACGGAAAAAGTGCGCAGCCTGCATCTGGATGTGCCGCAGGCCGCAGAACTGCGGGATGAACTGGTGAAAGCCGGCATCCCGATGCCGGAAGGCATCATCGACACCGGCGAGTGTGCGCAGGCTCTGTATGAGCTGCTGAAGTAAGGGGGAGTGGACGAAATGGCAGATATTATCAAAGTAGAACATCTGAGCTACGTCTACAACCCCGGAATGCCCAATGCGGTAACGGCGCTGGACGACGTGAGCTTTACGGTGGAAGAGGGCGATTTTGTGGGCATCATCGGGGCCACCGGCTCCGGCAAGAGCACCCTCATCACCCATATGAACGGCCTGAACCGGCCCACCAGCGGCAAGATCTTCATTGATGGCCGCGACCTGTGGGCGGAGCCGGAAAAGATCCGGGATTTCCGCTTCCTGACCGGCCTGGTGTTCCAGTACCCGGAGTACCAGCTGTTTGAGGAGACCTGCTATAAGGACATTGCATTCGGCCCGAAGAACATGGGGCTGGATGAGCAGGAGATCGACCGCCGCGTGAAGGAAGCAGCAGATTTCGTGGGCCTGGACCCGGCTCTGCTGGAACGCAGTTCCTTTGAGCTGTCCGGCGGACAGAAGCGCCGCGTGGCAGTGGCGGGCGTTATGGCAATGAAGCCCCGCATTCTGGTGCTGGACGAGCCGGCTGCCGGCCTGGACCCGGAAGGCCGGGACGACATCCTCTCTGAGGTGAAAGAGTACCACAAAAAGACCGGTACCACCGTGCTGCTGGTCTCCCACAGCATGGAGGACATTGCCAAGTACGCGAACCGCGTGCTGGTGATGAGCAACAAGAAAATTGCCATGTATGACACCGTGGAAAAGGTGTTTGCCCGGGCTCCGGAGCTGCTGGAGCTGGGCCTGAGTGTGCCGCAGGTGACCAAGATCTTCCTCAAGCTGCGGGAGATGGGCGTGGACGTCCCGGCGGACGTATACACCATTCCCTACGCAGTGAAAACGCTGCTGGAAGCAAAGCGGCGGCGGGATGCCGGGGAGACTCTGGTGCTGCCCCGGGATAACGCACAGGAAGGGGGCGCTGCCACATGCTGAGAGATATCACCATCGGACAGCACTTCCCCGGCAACAGCCTGGTGCACCGGTTTGACCCGCGCATGAAGCTGGTGCTGACCATTGCCTACATCGTGCTGCTGTTTGCAGCGTCCAACCCGCTGGGCCTGACGCTGTCCATCCTGTTTCTGGCGGCCATGTATAAGGTGGCAAAGATCCCCTTCAAGATGATCCTGAAGAGCCTGAAGCCTATCCTGCCCATCGTGGTGTTCACGGCGGTGCTGAACCTGTTTTTCGTCTCCGGCGAGGGCGACCCGCTGGTGCACTTCGGATTTCTGACGATTTATGCAGAAGGCGTGCGCTATGCTGTATTGATGGCAGTGCGCGTGATGGCACTGATCGCGGGCACCAGCCTGCTGACCTACACCACCAGCCCCATCGTGCTGACGGATGCCATTGAGCAGCTGCTGAAGCCGCTGGGCAAACTGCACTTCCCGGTGCACGAGCTGGCAATGATGATGAGCATTGCGCTGCGCTTCATCCCGACCCTGATCGAAGAAACGGACAAGATCATGAACGCCCAGAAGGCCCGCGGTGCTCAGCTGGATACCGGCAAAATGACCGACCGCGTCAAGGCGCTGGTGCCGGTGCT
>DCCL01000090.1 GCA_002313795.1 Faecalibacterium prausnitzii | reverse complement strand
GTTGCCGGTCTTGGAAGCCAGCAACTTGGGGTCGCAGGTGGAGTCGGTGATGTACAGATCCCAGATCTTCTTGTAGTTGTCCAGATAGGTGCCCTTGATGGCATCGGTGGAGCTGATGCCGTCAGCCTTGTACTCGTAGTAGATGGGCAGGTTTGCCAGATGGGTCTTGAAACGCCAGTCAGAAGAGCCATCCATGCCGGCGGAGGTGAAAGCACCCTCGACGCCCAGCTCGTCCTTGCGGGCCTGGATGTCGTCAGCGACCTTCTTCAGGTCATCAAAGCCCTTGATGTCGTCCTGAGTGTAACCGGCGGCAGTCAGCAGTTCCTTGTTGTAGATGATGCCGTAGGTCTCGATGACGTATGCGATGCCGTCCACAGCGTCGCCATCCTTCAGAGCGAAGGAGTCGCTGGTCAGCTGGCCGTACACATCGCTGCCGGACAGGTCAACGCAGTAGTCCTTCCAGTTTGCCAGACCCACGGGGCCGTTGACCTGGAACAGGGTGGGAGCTTCGCTCTTCTCCATCTCGCTCATCAGGGTGGTCTCGTACTGACCGGAAGCAGCGGTCACGACGGTGACAGGCACGCCGGTCTCCTTGGTGTACTCAGCAGCCAGATCCTGCCAAGCCTGATCCTGCTCGGGCTTGAAGTTCAGGTAGTAGACCTTGCCGGCTGCGGTGGGAGCAGCAGAAGCAGCAGTAGAACCGGCGGTGGAAGCAGCAGTGCTGCTGGAGGAGCCGCCGCAGGCAGCCAGACCCAGGGCAGCGGCGGAAGCGCCGGCGACCTTCAGGAAATTACGACGAGAGATCATCTTTTTCATAATTGTTCTCCTTCTTCATCATGTGATATACGCATCCGCCGGACAAGCGGAAGTGATACAAATAAGGTTCAGATGGCCCGCACGCTCTCACCGGGCTGAAGTTCAGGCTGCAGCGTGATCTTCTGGGCCGGGGCACCGTGCTCGATCTGCCGCACCAGCAGCTCAATGCTCTGGAGGGCGATCTGCTCACTGGGCTGGACGATGGTGGTCATCACCGGCACGCAGTAACGGGACATCGAGATGCCGTCAAAGCCGATGACGGAGACATCCTCCGGCACCCGGAAACCGGCACTCACCAGCGCCCGGATGGCACCGAATGCAATGACATCGCTCATGGCGAAAAGCCCGGTGAACTCGGCCCGGCGGGCCAGCAGACTGTTCATGGCATGGTAAGCGGACTCGAAGTCATAGTTGGACAGGCCATACAGCCGGTCATCAAAAGTGAGCCCTGCGGCCTCCATGGCTTCCTGCGCACCCAGACGGCGCATCCGGCTGGGGTAGCTGGTGGCCGGGCCGCCCAGCACTGCGATCTTCCGGTGGCCCTGTGCAATGAGGTGGGCGACAGCGGTATGAGCTGCGGCCCGGTCATCCACGCCGACCATGGACAGGTTGGGGAAGTCCAGTTCATCGGAGACCAGCGTAGTCAGCACCGAAGGCACATTGATGTTGGCGAATCCCCGCTGGAAGTTCGCGACGCTGCCGCCCAGAAAGATGATGCCTTTGGGTTTGATCTCACGCAGGATCTTGGCAGCGGCGTCGATCTCGTTGGCGTTCTCATCCAGATAGGAGACGATGCCGTTGTACCCATAAAGGGTAGCGGCCCGCTGCAGCTGAACGAGAAAATCGGAGAAGAAAAGGTTCCGTGTACCTTTGACGATGAACACCAGACTGCGGGACTGCTGGATCTTCAGCTGCCGGGCGTTGGTGTTGGGCACGAAACCCGACTCCCGCATGACCTGAAGCACACGCTCCTTGGTCTCCGGCCTTACATCGGGCCTGTCGTTGATGACGCGGGAGATGGTGCTCACCGAGCAGCCGCTCAGACGTGCAATGTCTTTGATGGTCATGTTCGGCATTCTGGAAGCACCTCACTTTCGGTCGGATCTTATCATTTTCCTGAAACTATGCGGGAACGTTGTCGGGAACGGTTTCAGTGACTATAGTATGGCATATTTTGTGTAAAAAATCAATCACTCCGGAACACTTTTGGCAAAACTGCATAACAAATCAGCCCGCCTTTGTGCAGGTTGATTTGCCATCGAATCAAAAACTCGGGATTTTCCGGAAATTACCGGAAATAAGTCAAAACGTTCCGGCACGACCGTACCGCTTTGTAATTTTTGCCACAGTAGGACGTATTCCCATGAAAATAGGATACAAGGAAAAATACTGAAATTCCCGGAGAATAAGGTATCTCGCTCCGGGAAAAGAAGCAGCAGAAGGGCGGGCATATGAAAAATCCCGGCATCCCTGCCGCCGGAGCGGGAAGGATACCGGGAAAACAAACGAATTTTATTCTGCGCGGAGAGCCTTGACCGGGTTGCACTTGGCGGCACCCCGGGCGGGGATGATGCCGGCCAGAATGGTCAGCAGGGTGGCAAGCGCCACAAGGAAAAGCGCCGCATCGATGGGCAGGGAAGCCACAAGGGTGGAAGCACCCGAGATCTTCTGGATGAGCATATTGCCGGGGATGAGCAAAATCTCACTGAGCACGATGCCCATCACACCGGAGCAGAGGCCGATGATGAAGGTCTCTGCATTGAACACCTCGGAGATGTTCCGCTTGGAGGCACCGATGGCGCGGAGGATGCCGATCTCTTTCCGGCGCTCCAGCACGCTGATATAGGTGATGACGCCGATCATGATGGAAGAAACGGCCAGCGAGATGGAGACGAAAGCCACCATCATGCTGCTGATCATGTTCACAATCTCGGTCACACTGGTCATCAGAGTGCCCACAAGGTCGGTGTACTGTACCACTTTGTCGTCTGCACCCTGTGCTGTCATGCCAGCGTTGTAAGCGTCCAGCTTTTCGAGGATGGTCGCCTTGCTGGCAAAGTCCTTCGGATAAATTTTGATCTGGCTGGGGGAGGCCGGGTCGGCGTAGCCGAAGGAGGTCATGTTGCCCTCATAGGTGGCAGAAGAGGAACTCATGGTGGAGCGGAGCAGCTCTGTGAGCTCCGAGGTGGTCATATTCAGATGAACGGCATCCTTGAACACCGAGGAGTCGATCTTGATGGCACTTTCCATCTGACTGCTCAGCTTGCCGATATTCTGCTGAATGGCGGTCTTGAGCTGATCCTGTATCTGATCCTGGAATTTGACGATGCCCTTCTGGATGGCAGCATCCAGCTGCTCTTCCAGCACCGCCGTGATCTGGTCGGAATACGTGTCCATCACGGTGCCGATGGTGGTCTGCAGGGCGTCTGTCAGCTGTCCCTGCAGCTTGTCCGGGTCTACCAGGTCTTTCATGGAGTCGCTTAAGATCTGCTGGAACATCTCGGATTTCAGGTAGGCAGAGAAGCTCCACTTCTTGAAATTCAGGATGCCGTTGCCGATGATATACTTTTTGTATCCTTTGAAAACATCCTGCACCAGCTTCTGCAGCGCCTCAGGAGAAACGGACAGGTCGAGCTGGGCGAAAGCCTCGCTGAGGTCGATGTCGGGCAGCTGGTCGATGTCGAGAGAAAAGTCAGAGAAGTCCAGATAACTGCTCAGGTCGAAGCTGCCGCTGCTCAGGTCAAAGGCGCTGTTCAGGTCGAAATCCAGTGCATTGGTATCGAACTGGAAGGCGTCCTTGAGCTCGTTGGTGTCGATGGAGAACAGGCTGGCAAGGTCGAAGTTGCGGATGCTTTCGGCTTTGCCAAAGCTCTCGCCGGTCAGCACGTTGGTGGAAGGGTCAGCCATCTGCTGCTTCACGATGTCGCTGTTGGCAGCCTCTTTCATGACCTTCTCGGTCAGGGAGGCGGGGTAGGCGATGCCGGAGGTGAGCATGGAAGCAGAGGCGGTGTAATCGGGCTGCACGATGCCCACGATGGTGATGTCCTCACCGTTTTCCACCAGCTGCTGCATATATTCCTTGTCGTCAGCCTTGCTCTTCCAGATGCCGTAGGTCTCATCATAGACATAGGTATCTGCGCTGTTCACCAGCTTGAACTTCAGTCCCATGAGCTCATCGTAGCTGTAGGTGCGGAAGTCGCTGGGAACATCCACGCTCTGGTTCTGCGCAAACTGCTGGATCATCTTGTCCAGCTCAGCCGAATCCCGCAGGCCCATGGCATAGAGCGCATAGTCGGTCACGGTGCCGTATTTGCTCAGCACGATGACGCATTCCGTGGGCTTTTCGGGCCAGCGGCCTGCCTTGACCTCATACTGGGACTTATAAAGGTCGCTGTTGGAGGGCAGCTGATAGAACACGCTGGTGTTGGTCATGCTGTTCATCAGACTGCTGGTGACAGAAGTAGAACTGGCCGACCCGCCCAGACCGAACATGGCAAGGGTGGAGTCCGGGTTCACCTGATGCACACTGCCGTCGGTGTCCTGCCGGTAGATCTGGGGCTGGACGTTGTAGGAATACTCGATGGAGGTGGCGTCATCCGCAATGGTGGATTCGTCGCTCTCGAGGTATTTCTTCAGGCTGGTCAGGTCGTTGGAGGTCAGGCCGGACACCATCTTGGTGATGAGCTGACGCACCGAGACCATCCCCTCGGTGCCGCCGGAAGTGTCTTTTTTGCCATCCGCATCGGTGGGCAGGCCGGTGGCGGTAGTGCCGCCTCCCGTCTCGCCGGAGGAGAGGAAGCTGGTGATGTCCACGCCGCTGCTCAATATCTGCAAGGGGTATTCGCTGAGGGTGGAGCGCTCCATGTCTGCGATGTAGGCGTTGACGCCGGTGGACAGGGAGATGATGAGGGCAATGCCGATGATGCCGATGCTCCCGGCAAAGGCGGTGAGCAGGGTGCGGGCCTTTTTCGTCCGCAGATTATTGAAGCTCAGAGCCAGCGCAGTGAACAGCGACATGGAAGAGCGGCCCATATTTTTATAAACAGGCGGGGCCAGCTTGGTATCGTCAGGCTGGAAGGGGCGGCTGTCGGAGATGATGACGCCGTCCCGCAGCCGGACGATGCGGTTGGCATACTGCTCGGCCAGTTCCGGGTTGTGGGTGACCATGACCACCAACCGGTCTTTTGCCACCTCTTTCAGCAGCTCCATGACTTGGATACTGGTCTCGCTGTCCAGTGCACCGGTGGGCTCGTCGGCCAGAAGGATATCGGGGTTGTTCACCAGAGCACGGGCGATGGCTACGCGCTGCATCTGGCCGCCGGA
>DCCL01000036.1:20463-23663 GCA_002313795.1 Faecalibacterium prausnitzii | reverse complement strand
GCCTTCATGGCGATGCAGTCGTCACCGACGTGGATGTTCACGCCGATGATGCGGGTGTGCTCGCAGCTCTCCGGGTCAATGCCATCCGTATTGGGGGCATTGTAGGGGTTGTTGATGTTGAAGTTGAGCAGATCCAGCTGCTTGACAAAGATGGGGTGGATGGTCCAGGAGTAGCTGTTCTGGACGGTGATGCCGTGCAGGCAGACATTCTCGCTGTCCACCATGGCCACGGCGCGGGGGCGCCAGGCGATGCGCTTGACCTTGGGGTTTACCCACCAGTCGCCGTTCTGGGCGTCGCAGTCCAGGGTTCCTTCACCGGTCACGACGACGTCATGCACCTGGGTGATGTTCAGCAGGCCGGCAAAGCTGGAAAGCGGGTTGCCTTCCCAGCCGGTCAGGTAATACTCATCCACCTCATTTTCGCTGGGCAGCACGCCGGGCAGGATGGGGTAGTGGGTGCGGTCATTGTCGCCCAGCAGCACGGCACCTTTTTCCAGATACAGGGTGGTGCAGCTCTTCAGAAAGAGACTGGAAGTGCGGTAGCGGCCTGCAGGCACATACACCGTGCCGCCCTTGGGACAGGTGGAGAGAGCAGCCTGCAGTTTGACGGTGTTGTCTGTTTCACCGTCGCCCACCAGGCCGTAGCGGGAGGCATCCACAAAGAAGGTCTCAGCCTCGGTGGTAAAGTCCAGCGTCAAAATCTCGCCCTCAGCCTGCACGCCGACGGTGTAGGCGGTGCCGGGCAGCAGGGAGAAGAGGGAGAACACGTTGGTATTGCAGGCTTCATAAACGGTCTCGCCGTTCAGCGTAACAGTGAACGGGTGGGCCGGGCGGAAGCACAGGCCGTTTTCCAGTTCAAAAACGGCGCTGCGCGTCATAGTACGGATGAGTGAAAGATTCATGGGGAAACCTCCTGATTCAAAGTTAAATGAGAGCTGCTTGCCCACAGCGGGCGGGTGTGCTATCATAGGTTGTGATTTAGCGATACATTCTTCTCGCATCGAAGGAAAAAAGAAAGGATCGTTTCATGAAAGCAGAGCGGGAAAAACTGAACAGTCTGGTCAAGGCATTTACACTGCGCCTGACCAGCGGCAGCCTGGAACTGCCGGCAGATGAGGAGATCTGCTACCTGCTGCTGGTGTCCGAGGGCAGCTGCACCCTGCACACGGGGGACCAGAGCGTTCTGGTCAACCCGGGCAGTGCACTGCTGCTGGGGGCGGGCGGCGGCGGCTTCCAGCAGGCCGGATATACCGTGCCGGAGCTGGTGGGCTGCAGTTTCCCGCTGAGCGTGCTGCACGAGATGCGCAGCGTCAGCCAGCGGGATTTTGCCCGCCTGTTTGCGGCCGGGCAGCAGACGGTGCTGTACGGCCCGGTGCAGTGGACCAACCGCCTGCGCACTCTGCTGGAGATGATGCACAGCGCCATGGAAGAGCCGGAATACCCCGGAGCGCTCTACCTGATGCTGATCCTGCATTATGTGGAGCAGGAATGCATTGCGGAGAGCAGCGCGGTGGCCCGGCCCCACAATGAGACCGTGGAGCAGATCTGCGCATACCTTGCCGCCAACTACCAGCAAAAGTTTTCGCTCAGCGAGGTGGCGGCGCGGTTTTACCTTTCGCCCTATTACCTCAGCCGGCTGTTCCGGCGGGTGACGGGCCAGTCCATCGTGGATTACATCAACAACCGCCGCATCGAAGCGGCCCAGAAGCTGTTGGAGACCACGGAACTGAGCATCAGCGCCGTGGCAGAGCAGACCGGCTTTGCCTCAGCTGCCCATTTCCGGCGGGTGTTCCGCGAGGTGATGGGCACCGGCCCGCTGCAGTACCGGAAGGGACACAAGAAATAAGAAACACCCCCTGCGCCATTTTACGGGAAACGGCACAGGGGGTGTTTGTTTACGGGAAAGGCTCTGCGCAGGGGTGCTCGGGCTTAGCCCTTGACGGCACCAGCAGAGATACCTTCAACGAACTGATCCTGTGCACAGAAGAAGACGATCAGCTGCGGCAGGATGGAGATCAGGGACAGAGCAAGGATCTTGTTCCATGCGAAACCGGTATCACCGTCCATGGACAGCTTGACGAACAGGGACATCGGGTACTTGCCGGGGGTGCTGACGTAAAGCAGCGGGCCCATGAAGTCGTTGCAGCTCCACATGAACTGGAACAGTGCGCAGGACACCAGAGCGGGGCCCAGCATGGGGACGATGACCTTGTACAGGGTCTGGAAGGAGGAGCAGCCGTCGATGGCAGCAGCTTCATCCAGATCGCGGGGGACATTGCGCATGAACTGCACCAGCTGGTAGACAAAGTAGGTCTCAGTTGCAAAGGCGCAGTGGACCCAGATAGCCAGATAGAACGGGCTGTTGACCCAGCCGAACTTGGTGTACAGCAGGAACTGAGGCACGTTCAGGACGACCTGAGGCAGGAACAGGGTGGCCAGCATGATGCTGAACAGGATCTTCCGGCCCGGGAACTCGAAACGGCCAAAGCCGTAGGCTGCGATGCAGGAGGAGACCACGGTGCAGATGACCTTGGGCAGCACGTAGCTGTAGGTGTTCAGCATGGCCTGCAGAATGTTGATGGAACCGCCGAAGTTGTTCAGCGCGTTCTTGTAGCCCTCCAGAGTGGGGTTCTTGATCCACAGGCCGATGCCTGCGAAGATCTCGCTGTTGTCCTTGAAGGTGGCGCTGATCATCCACAGCAGGGGATAGATCATGATGAGGCCCACCAGGATCAGGACGAAGTACTTGAAAAACGTCGCGATGGCGTTAGAAGCTTTCATTCCCATACTGTCACACCTTACCTTTCATCCGAGTAGTAGACCCACTTCTTCTGGCTGGTGAAGGCGATGATCGTCAGGATGCAGACGATAACGAACATGATCCATGCCAGAGCAGAAGCCATGCCCATCTGGTTCGACTTGAATGCGTAGTTGTAGACCAGGATGGAGATGAGGGTGGTAGAACCGCGGGGACCGCCGTTGGTGATGATGAAGGGACCATTGAACTCCTGGAAAGCCTGGCAGATCTGAGTGACCAGGTTGTAGAAGATGATGGGGGTGATCATCGGGACGGTGATGGAGAAGAACTGACGCCACTTGCCTGCGCCGTCGATGGTGGCGGCCTCGTACAGGTCGGCGGGCACGCCCTTCAGAGCGGCCAGGAACAGCACCATGGCAGAACCGAACTGCCAGATGCGCAG
>DCCL01000036.1:18930-20429 GCA_002313795.1 Faecalibacterium prausnitzii | reverse complement strand
AGGAAGCAGATGATCCACAGCGCATAGGAGGGGTCACTCAGCCAGGACGGGCCCTGGAAATGGCCGAAGGTCAGCATGCGGATGAGGGTGTTGACCAGACCGTCGTCACGGAACACGGCCTTCCACAGCACGGCGATAGCCACGGAGCCGCCGAGGATAGAGGGAATGTAGTAGACGGTGCGGAACAGGTTCACGCAGGCGATCTTGAAGTTCAGGATGTAGGCGATGAACAGTGCGAAGATCAGCTTCAGGGGCACAGTGATAAAGCTGTACTTGAAGGTGGTGATGAGCGCCTTGGTGATCTTGGGGGTGGTAAAGGCGTCCACATAGTTCATGATGCCATACTGATGGATGCCGTTGAAGAAGTCCATATCCGTAAAGCTGTAGTACAGAGACTGGCCGAACGGGATGGCCTTGAACACGACGAAACCGATGATCCAGGGGATCAGGTAGAACAGGCCCTGCCATTTGTCAACAAACTTCTGGGCCGGGGTACGCCCGAGGGAGGGCGCTTTGCTTTCTTTCATCCGGGAATCCTCCTTTTTAAGGATATATCTCGTGGACTGTACAGAAGATAGAGTGACTTTTGCCAAAAAGTGTCATCGGCGTCTTACAAAAAAGGGCATCCGGTCCGTAAGTGGAGGGGATGCCCCTTGCAAGACCTTTCTGTACAGGGCGGCCCGAACTAACACCGCGCGTGCGCGGGCCGCTGAGGGTTCATAATAGAGCAGGTGTCAGGATCAGACAGTGTAGCCAACAGACTCCATGCCGTCCAGCAGGGTATCGACCAGATCAGCGCCGGAAGCATTGTCGTAATCCAGAGTGTCGAACACTTCCTGATATACGCCGGTGCCGGTAGCCTTCAGGTCGTTGGACTCGAACAGGGGATCCAGCTGGTTGGAAACGAAGGCCATGACCTTGCCGTTTGCCTCAGCGACCAGCTCCTTGACAGCGCCGGCAGCCTGAGCAGCAGCCAGACCAGCCTTGGAAGCAGGCACGCCGCACTCGGAACCCATGATGGAAGCGCCCTCTTCATCGTTCAGCAGGAAGTTGATGAGGGTAGCTGCCTCTGCGGGATGCTCGCAGGTCTTGGTGATGGCCAGACCCATGGAGACCTTGGAGAAGCCGCCGTTGTAATCGCCGAACTTGATTTCCTCGCCGACGGTGAAACCGGCCTTGTTCTCGTCGTCCAGAGCGTCAGCATACTTGGTAGCGGAAGAATCCCACTCGAAGATGCCGGCGATCTTGCCGGTGATCCACTCGTTGGACTGGTGAGCAGCGTTGTCGCCGTTGGAGCCATAGTAGGTGGGCAGGCTCATGATGACGTGGCCATCGACCAGGCTCTTGATGAAGTCGATGCCTTCAGCAATCTGGTCAGCATCGTAGTTCAGGGTGGAGGTGGTGGGGTCTGCCCAGTCCTTGCCGTACTTAGATTCGAGGTAGAACACCATCAGAATCATACGGTCGTAAGCGCCCAGGTGCAGGGGATAGTAGTCATC
>DCCL01000036.1:0-18804 GCA_002313795.1 Faecalibacterium prausnitzii | reverse complement strand
TGTTCCAGAAGAAGATACGGCCGGTCATGGAGACGGGCACGCACTGCTGGGAGTTTGCCACGTTGCAGGCAGCCATGGGAGCCTCGTCCCACTGGGTCAGGTCCAGATACTCAGAGACGCTGTTCAGGTCGATGAAGGTCTGGCCATTCTTGGAGTAGTTGTACAGCCAGTTCCAGTTGATCTGGCAGACATCCTCAGCCACGCCGCCGGCGAACTTGGTAGACATGGTGTCTTCCCAGCCGGACCATGCAGCGAAGGTGGGGTTGACGGTGATGGTGCTGTTCTTAGCCATGAAAGCCTTGATGGCCTCCTGGTAAGCGTTGTGGCGGGACTCGCCGCCCCACCAGCTCATGGTCAGGGTGACGGGGTCAGAAGACAGACCAGCCACAGATGCTGCGGAAGCAGCGGTGGAAGCGGCAGTGGAACCAGAGTTGCTGGAACCGCCGCAGGCAGCCAGCAGGCCGGCAGCGCCGACAGCGCCGGAGACCTTCAGAAAGTCGCGACGAGAGATTGCCTTGCTCATTTTCGTTCTCCTCCTATGTAGAAAACATCTTCTTGCACGGTGCCTCTGCAAAGCATCCGTTGTATACAAATATGATAACAAATAGACAAAGAAAAAGAAAGATGCAAATTGTAGGGATACGGACAGAAAACGCACAAATATTGCGCTTATTTTTTGCCCCGTTTTGACGTCATTGCCATAATGAATAAACTTGACACAAAAAACTGTGCAACTTGTATACTTCAACGATTTGCATAGAAAACTGGGATGCAACAAGTGCAGATTGACCGGATTTGCAAGAATTTTGGGATGGGAGTATAAAATGTTGAAAGAACGTTGTATACATCAAAAGAGACGATGGGAGAGAGCTTCGGTGCCAAGCTGATATATCAATAGTGCAAAAAACGCGCGAATTTGACCCTGACTGATATATCACTGCTGCAGAAAGATATGAAGAATGCCGCCCCCGGGCAAAGGGGACGGCAGAAAAAATCAAAATCGCTCAGCGGCGGGCAGCGTAGAAGGCCCGGCGCTCCCGGAAGTAGCACTGCGGGCACATGCTGACGTACTGGACGTCGTTCTGCAGGTCAATAGCCACCTGCTCGCCCTCAAAGACGAACTTTCCGTTGACCTTCCGGCAGTTGCAGGTGGCCTTGCGGCCACAGGTGCAGATGGTCTTCATCTCCTCGATGGTGTGGGCCAGCTCCAGCAGCCGGGTGGAGCCGGGGAAGCCCTTGAGGGAGAAGTCGGAGCGCAGGCCGTAGCAGATGACCGGGATATTCAGGTCTACCGTCACCATGAACAGCTGTTCGGCCTGCTCAGCAGTGAAGAACTGGCTCTCGTCGCAGAGAACGCAGGCCAGAGGCGCACCCTTGGAGCTGGCCTCCCGGACAGCCTCCACCAAGTCCATCTCCGGGGGAACGAGCAGGTCGGCGGCCCGGCGGACGCCCAGACGGCTCACCAGATCACCGCTGCCCTTGGTGTCTACCTTGGGCTTGAGGATGAGAACTCGCATCCCCTGTTCTTCGTAGTTGTGGGCCACCTGCATCAGTGCGGTGCTCTTGCCGCTGTTCATTGCGCCATAACGGAAATAAAGCTTTGCCATGAAAAGATTCTCCTCACAAAATGAACCCTCTCTGCCCATCCGGACAGGGAGGGTTTTCTTATTATTTCACAAGATAAAAGCGGTTCAGTCCTGATTGCGCAGCCGGTAGCCCAGACTCATCAGGCTGTCGCCCAGATGGACGTTCTCCACCACCACCTGCGGATAAGGCACCGAGAGGTCGTAGTGGGAGAAGTTCCAGAAGCCGGTGATGCCCAGCGCCACCAGACGGCCGCTGATCTCCTGCGCACCGCTGCGGGGCAGACAGAGCACAGCCACCTCAGGGTGGTGCTCTGCGCAGAACTCTTCCAGCTGGTCGATGTGGAGGATCTGGATGCCGTTGATCTCCTTGCCTACTTCATCAGGGGCGTTGTCGAAGGCGGCGATGAGCTTGTAGCCGTTGGTGTCGGTGGTGATGAAACGGCTCACAGCCTTGCCCAGACGGCCGCAGCCGATGAGGATGGTGGGCAGGCGGTCGCCGTTGCCGAAGAGCAGGTGCTCAAGGATGTTCAGCAGATTCTCCACCGAATAGCCGATGCCCTGCCGGCCGTTCACATCGCCGATGCAGTTGAAATCCTGCCGCACCTGAGAGGCGGTAGTGCCCATCTGGGCCGCCAGTTCGCGGGAGGAGATGCTGGTGATGCCGTCGTTTTTCAGGGTGCGCAGGTAGCGGTAATATTTGGGCAGCCGCTTGATAACAGGCAGCGAAGCCTTGCCGGGAGTGGTCATAGGGGGTTCTCCTTTCTTTCTGTCCACAGCGTTGCCGGGGAGAGGTGCGCAGCAGCAGGGCGCTCCGGCAAAACAGATTTGTACTTTTCCATACAATAATGATACTTATTTGACAATCTTATCTCTAGTATAAAGTATACAGCGTGAAACGAGAATGTCAAATCCTTCTGGACATTTTTTTCACGAACAAAGAAAATCTTTGCCGCAGCATAACCACTGCCCCCGCCGGGCAAGCTGAAAAGAGCCGGAAAAGGAGGTCATGAAGATGTCACAGAAAGAGAAGAGCACGCCGGTGGAACAGCAGCGGCTGGAAAAAGAACAGATCGAGGATATGGGCAGCGTCTACCGCACCCGGGGCGCCCACGCCATCCACTGCCTGACGGTGGTGGGGCAGGTGGAGGGCCATGTGGAGGCCCCGCAGGGCCAGAAGACCACCAAGTATGAGCACGTCATCCCCCAGCTGGTGGCGGTGCAGGAAGACCCGTCCATCGAAGGGCTGCTGGTGCTGCTCAACACGGTGGGCGGGGATGTGGAGGCTGGTCTGGCGCTGGCAGAACTCATTGCCAGTATCTCCAAGCCCAGCGCAGCGGTGGTGCTGGGCGGGGGCCACTCCATCGGCATCCCGCTGGCCGTCAGTGCCCAGCGCAGCTTCATCGTGCCCACGGCCACCATGACAGTGCACCCCGTCCGCCACTCCGGGATGATTCTGGGCGTGCCCCAGACCATGCGGTGGTTCGAGCAGATGCAGGAGCGCATCACGGGATTCGTGGCAGACCACAGCGGCATCTCTGCCCGGCGCTATACCGAGCTGATGATGCGCACCGGGGAGCTGGTCATGGATGTGGGCACTGTGCTGGATGGCCGCAAGGCGGTGCGGGAGAAGCTCATCGACCAGCTGGGAGGGCTGTCGGATGCGCTGTCGTGGCTGTATGGAGAAATCGAGGGAAAATAAATTGCCATTTGACTTTTGACGTGGTACAATGAAAGAATCGAATCGTATCGCTATCCGTTAGGGGACCCTGCTGCAAGGCATCGCTGCCCCTCCATATAAATAAGGAAACAGGTTATAGAAAAAATGGCAAAACGAAAACGCAGGGCCGCAGCGCGGGGCCGAACGCCGCGCAGAAAAAACCGGACGCAGGAGAGGATGACCGAAGGGCTCGTAACCCTGTTCCTGGGGCTGGTGCTCGCTGCACTGGCCTTTGTGCCGGGCAGTTCGGCCTGGCGTGCCATGCACGACCTGCTGTTCGGACTGTTCGGCTGCGGCAGCTTTGTGCTGGGTGCAGCGGTCTGCTATCTGGCCATCCTCTACACCCGGGGAGAAGAGCTGCTGCCCCATATCCTGAAACTTGCGCTGGGGCTCATCTTTGCCAGCGGCACCGTCATCGTGTTCTCCAATATCCCCGCCGACCAGACGACGGCCCAGATGACGGCAGCCTGTTATGCAAATGGCGTCAATGCCTGGTTCTCGGGCGGCGCACTGGGTGCGGTGCTGGGCGGCACGCTGCTGCTGCTCTGCGGCAGACCTGCCGCCAATCTGGTCATGGTGGCGCTGGCGGTCTGCGCCAGCCTCTACATCTTTGATATCACCCCGGCTGAGCTCTGGCAGTGGTTCTGTGTCATAGGCGGCAGCATCCAGGAAAAGGGCCTTGCGCTCCATGAGCAGAGCGTGGCCCGCCGGGCTGAGCGTCTGGCAGAGCGTGCCGCCGCTGAGGCTGAGAGCGCCGAAGAGTGGGACGGCACCGAAGACCTGCCGGAAGACGAGGTGGGCGAGGGCGAATATGAGGACTATTACGGCGGCTATGACGAAGAGCCGGAGCCCACAGCCTTCCACATCCGGACGCCCGGCTGGCTGGCCAATGTGTTCCACTGGGGCCACCAGCAGATGGCAGCACAGGGAGCAGAGCCGCAGGCCGCCCCTGCCGCACCGCCGGTGCAGCCTCAGCCCGTGCCGGAACCGGGACCTGCCCCGGTGCAGGTGGAAAAGCCGAAGCCCCGTGCTCCCTTTGATGTAGACCTCGGCCCCGACCACACGCCTGTCACCGATGGCGGCAGTGAGCCCATCGAGCCCATCATCCTTGGGCCCGGCGGTACCTTCGGGATGGACCCGCTCCGCAAAGCGCCCATCCGGGCCACGGTGACTCCTATCGTGCCGGATGCGGTGGACACCGCTGCCGAGGATTTCTTCGCGGTCCAGCCGGAAGAGGAGCCAGCGGAGACGCCTGCCGCCCCGGCAGAGGAAGCAAAGCCGGAAGAGTCGGCGGAACCGCCGCTCTCCTTCGGCATCCCGGTCTATCCGGACAAGCCTGTGCAGCCCGCCGAACCGGCTTCCCAGCCGGTGAGCGCCGAGAATGCAGTGGCGTTCCGCTCTGCGCCGGATGAGGACGGCTGGATCAGCATCACCAGCGACCCGGTGGAGGAAAAAGACATCAACACGCTGGTGGCTGCGGCTATGGAAAAGCCCGCCGTCTCGGAGGAAGAGGCTGCAAAGGCTCCCGCAGAAGAGCCGGAGGCAGAGGAAAGCTATCAGTATCAGTACCCGTCGATCGAGCTGTTTGAGCGCGCCCCCGAGGAGAGCGACCCCAACGCCGAGGATGAGCTGAAGGCCAACGCCCAAAAGCTGGTGGATACGCTGGAAAGCTTTGGCGTCCGCACCCGCGTGCTGGATATCTCCCGGGGCCCCTCGGTCACCCGGTATGAGGTGCAGCCCATGGCGGGCGTCAAGATCAGCCGTATTACCTCGCTGGCAGATGATATCGCCCTGAACCTTGCCGTAGCCGATGTCCGCATGGAGGCTCCCATCCCCGGCAAGCCTGCCGTGGGCATCGAGGTGCCCAACCGGAAAAAGACTCCGGTGTACATCCGCAGTATCTTCGAGAGCCAGAGCTTCCTGCATATGACCTCGCCGCTGGGCATCGCCCTCGGCAAGGATATCGCCGGTGTGGCACAGGTGGCCGACCTCTGCAAGATGCCACATCTGCTCATCGCCGGCAGTACCGGCAGCGGTAAATCCGTCTGTGTCAACAGCATCATCATGAGCCTGCTCTTCCGCTCCAGCCCCGAGGATGTGAAGCTGCTGCTCATCGACCCCAAGGTGGTCGAGCTGGCCGAGTATAACGGCATCCCCCACCTGCTGATGCCCGTCGTCACCGAGCCCCGCAAGGCGGCCGGTGCACTGGGCGGTGCGGTGCAGGAGATGGAGCGCCGCTATCATCTCTTTGCAGAGAACAATGTCCGCGATATCAAGTCTTTCAATAAGCTTGCGGCCAATGACCCCAATCTGGAAAAGATGCCCTACATCGCCATCATCATCGATGAGCTGGCCGACCTGATGATGGTGGTGGGCAAGGATGTGGAAGACTCCATCTGCCGCATCGCCCAGAAGGCCCGCGCCGCCGGTATGCACCTCATCGTGGCTACCCAGCGCCCCAGCGTGGACGTCATCACCGGCCTTATCAAGGCCAACATCCCCAGCCGTATCGCCTTCGCCGTGTCCAGTCAGGTGGACAGCCGCACCATCCTCGACGGTGCCGGTGCCGAAAAGCTGCTGGGCATGGGCGATATGCTCTTCATGCCTGTGGGTGCATCCAAGCCTACCCGTATCCAGGGCACCTTTGTCCGGGATGAGGAGATCAGCCGGGTGCTGGACTTCATCAAGAAGAGCGCCACCGTCCAGTACGACGAGGCCATGATCGAGGCCATGGAAAAGCACGCCATTCAGGATGGTAAGAAGGGCAGCAGCTCCGACGCAGACGATGAGCCGGAGAGCGACCCGATGCTCAAGCAGGCCGTGGAAGTGGTCATCGACGCCGGTCAGGCTTCCACCAGCCTGCTGCAGCGCCGCTGCAAGCTGGGCTATGCCCGTGCCGCCCGCATCATGGACGAGATGGAAGAAAAAGGCATCATCGGCCCCTACGAGGGTGCCAAGCCCCGCGCTGTCCTCATCAGCCGCCAGCAGTGGCTGGAGATGCAGATGAATCAGCCGGATGAATCATAAAAGTAAGGAGCATTATGGACAACTCTTCCCAAACAATCTACACTGAATTTCTCCCCATCAGCCGGGCCGACATGGAAGCCCGGGGGTGGGATGAGCTGGACTTCGTGGTGGTGGGCGGTGACGCCTACGTAGACCACCCCAGCTTCGGCACCGCCATCATCAGCCGCCTGCTGGAAGCTGAGGGCTACCGGGTGGGCGTGCTGGCCCAGCCCCGCTACACCGACTGCGAGGACTTCAAGCGGTTCGGAAAGCCGAAATATGGCTTCTTCATCGGCGGCGGCAATGTGGACAGCATGGTGAGCCATTATTCTGTTGCCAAGATCCCCCGCGCCGAGGATGAATATTCTCCCGGCGGCATGGGCGGCGCGCGGCCCGACCGCAGCGCCACCGTCTACACGAAGCTGGCCAAGCAGGCTTATCCCGACCTGCCCGTGATCCTGGGCGGTCTGGAAGCATCCCTCCGCCGCTTTGCCCACTATGACTACTGGCTGGATACCGTCCTGCCCAGCATCGCGGAGGACTCCGGGGCCGACATCATCAGCTTCGGCATGGGTGAGCACCAGACGGTGGAAATTGCCCGCCGCCTTGCCGCTGGTGAGCCGGTAAGCTCCATCACCGATGTGGACGGCACCTGTTACATGACCGATTTCGACCACCTGCCCGAGCGGTACGTGGAGTGCGCCGGCTTCAGGAAAGTTGCCAGCGATAAGGTGGCCTACGCTAAGGCCTGCCGCATCCAGATGGACAATCAGGACGTGGTCAGCGGCAATATCGTCGTCCAGAAACAGAGCGAGAAATATCTCGTGCAGAACATCCCGGCCAAGCCTCTGGTGCGCTGGGAACTGGATAAGGTCTACGCTCTGCCCTATACCCGCCGGTATCATCCCATCTACGAGGCCATGGGCGGTGTGCCTGCCATCCGGGAGGTGCAGTTCTCCATCATCCAGAACCGAGGCTGCTTCGGCGGATGTAACTTCTGCGCCATCCAGCTCCATCAGGGGCGGCGTGTCACCAGCCGCAGTGCCGACAGCATTGTGGCTGAGGCAGAGCGGATGACCCACGAGCCCGACTTCAAGGGCTATATCCACGACATCGGCGGCCCCACCGCCAATTTCCGGTTCCCGTCCTGCCGGGAACAGATGCTGCGGGGTATGTGCAACGGCGGCAAGCACTGCCTTGCCCCCACGACCTGTTCGCACATGATCGTGGACCACAGCGATTATCTCAAGATCCTCCGCCGCGTCCGGGAACTGCCCGGCGTCAAGAAGGTCTTCATCCGCAGCGGCATCCGGTTCGACTACCTCATGGCCGACCCCGACGATACCTTCTTCAAGGAACTGGTGAAGTATCATGTCTCCGGTCAGCTGAAGGTGGCCCCGGAACACTGCGCCCCCAATACCCTCGCCTACATGGGCAAGCCTCCCATCGAGACCTTTAACAAGTTCAAGGATAAGTTCTATGAGCTGAGCAAGAAGGCGGGCAAAAAGCAGTATCTCGTGCCCTACCTCATGTCCAGCCACCCGGGCAGTACCCTCAAGGATGCCGTCTATCTGGCCGAGTACCTCTATAAGAACCATATGCGCCCCGAACAGGTGCAGGATTTCTATCCCACCCCGGGTACGGTCAGCACCTGTATGTTCTACACCGGCCTTGACCCCTACACCTTGAAGCCGGTGTTCGTGGAAAAGACCGCAGAGGGCAAGGCCCTGCAGCGGGCGCTGCTCCAGTATTATGAGCCCCGCAATGCCGAGAAGGTGGTCAAGGCGCTGAAGATGACCCACCGGGAAGACCTCATCCCCCTGCTGGTGCCTGCCGAAGGCCGCATCGCCGTCCAGCGCTCTGCCCGCAGAGCGGAAGCTGCCGATGTGACCATCCACGGCGATGGCACCTATACCGTCCGGCCCAGAGGCAAGGGCAGGAAGGCGGCCAGACCTCAGGGCCGCAATGCTGCCCCGGCAGGCCGCAGCACGGCGGGCCGTCAGCCCAGCCCCGGCGCGCGGTTCGCGCCCCATTCCGCTCCGGCCCGTAAGCCCGGCAAGACCAACAACATTCAACAGAAAGAGAATGCATCGTGGAAAACTTCGAAAAAGAAAAAGTAAGCTTCTGGCAGCATCCGCTGCGCCGTCTTGCGGCGCTGGCTCTGGCCGCAGCCCTTGCCCTGAGCCTTGCAGCCTGTGATACCTCTTCCGTCATCCCGGGCGGCAGCGGGGACGTCATGCCCAACCCCGCCTCTTCCCAGACTGACACGACCCCTGCCGACGGGCAGACAGCTGCCTTCCAGATGCATTTCATCGACGTGGGGCAGGCCCTCAGTGTGCTGGTGGAGTGTGACGGAAAGTTTATGCTCTACGACGGCGGCAATGTGGACGATGGCAGTCTGGTGGTCTCCTACCTGCAGAATCAGGGGGGGGAGCAGCTGGAATATGTCTTCTGCTCCCACGCCCATGAAGACCACGTAGGCGGTCTGGCGGCTGCGCTGGCCTATTTCCCAGCGTATCACGTCTATGCCCCGGTGACGGAGGCCTCCACCAAGTGCTTTAAGGATTTCGTCAAGTACACCCAGCAGCAGAACCTGCAGGTGGAGGTGCCCACGGTAGGCACCCAGTGGCCGCTGGGCAGCGCGACCGTGACCATGCTTGGCCCGGTGGCCCAGTACAGCGACACCAACGATACCTCCATCGTCCTCCGCATTGATTACGGTTCTACCAGCTTCCTCCTCACCGGCGACATGGAGGCGGACGCCGAGCGGGATCTGGTGAACAGCGGCGCAAACCTCAAGGCGGATGTGCTTCAGGTGGGCCACCACGGTTCCAGCACTTCCACCAGCTATGTGTTCCTCAACGCCGTCCTGCCCGAGATGGGCATTATCTCCTGCGGCGTCAACAACAAATATGGCCACCCCCACGAGGAGACTCTGAGCATCCTGCGGGATGCGGGCGTGGATGTCTACCGCACCGACCTGCTGGGCACCATCACCATTTCCAGTGACGGTCAGAACTACACGGTGGGCACAGAGCACTTTGCCACCGACGCCGAACTGAATCCCACCGACCCGGCGGCGTCCAGCACGGCACAGCAGGCCTATATCGGCAACGTGAACAGCAAAAAGTTCCACCTGCCCACCTGCCCGAACCTCCCGGCAGAGAAGAACCAGACCGTCTTCTCCAGCTACGATGAGGCCATTGCGGCAGGCTACAGCCCCTGCTCCACCTGCATCAAGTAAAACGGAGATGGTAAAATGAGCTATGGATGGGCGACTGTCTTCACGCTGGCAGCGTGGCTCGTCGGATATTTCCTGGATGAACTCATAAGCTGGGATGACCCCATGGGTCTGCGGCTCGTGCTCCCCGTCATCGTGATGGGATGCTGCATCATGAAGTGCATCAGGGATAATAACCAGTCGAAATAAACAAAAGAGCAGGACATGGAAAACAGAGAAGGACCACGCTTTTCGGAGCGTGGTCCTTTCTTTTGGAAAAATCAAAAACTCCCCGCAGGGAGCACACAGAGCAGTGCTTCCGACGGGGAGTACATAGGAAGAGAAACGCAGAGGAAAGGATTATTTGTTGGCAAAATCAGAGATGCGTTCCACGATGCGGATCAGGTCATCCAGCGTGGTCTTCTCTTTTGGCATGAAGTAGTTGCCACTCTTGGCAGTGATGAATCCAAAGTAAGCGCTGGCACCTACGTTGGACTTGTAGACGGACTCGATCTCGCTGGAATCAGCGAACTTCGGCTGGGTGCCCAGAGTTTCGTTGTAGGGTACACCGCAGGACAGCAGGGCAATGTAGCCCATCTCGTCGCGGTCGATGGTAGAATCGGGCAGGAAAGCGGTGCGCTTGGAGCTTTCATCGCTGGAAACACCGGCGTTGTACAGTGTGCCCTGAGCAATGGTGCTGTTGGGGTCTTTCAGTTCCATCATACCGGCTTCAACGACAGCGGCGATCACACCGTAATCGGGGTCGGTCTGAGGAACGTCGGATATTTCCACAGGAGCAGAAGGAGCCGTCAGGTTCCACAGCTTGCCCAGCATCTTTGCACAGTCGCGCTTTGTGATGAGACGATTCAGGTCCAGATCAGCCTCCTCGTCGATGTAGCCCTTGGAGGCAGCACGCAGCAGCTCAGCGTCATTGGTGGTGCCGGCAATTTCGGTGTCTTTCAGGATCTTGTAGGGCATACTGGTGTCACGGTTGCCGCTCCGGTCGGAAGCCACAAACTTGATATACTTTCCGGCCAGACCAGTGGGCACGGCATAGCTCTTACGCAGACGGTAGAGGTGGTAATCGCCATCTGCAGAGTCGGAGACCAGCCATTTATAGGTCAGGTCGGTGTCTTCGCCGCCCAGCAGGTTAGAGCTGCCCTCAATGCGTTCGCCGGGAGCCGGGACGCCCAGAACTTTGGTCTCTACGGGACGGGGATAGCTCTTACCGTTGATGGTGACGTTTTCCATGATGGGGTCTTCCCAGTTCAGGGCGCGGATGTCGGTGCCGACATTGGAGATCTCCACATTGCGGAATACCAGACCGGTGATGGGCACCTCATCAAAAGCTTCCATAAAGATGCCGTATTCGCCGCCGTTGCTGGTCAGGTTCTCGATGGTGATGTTTTTGAACTGGGGCAGATAATCGCCGTCACGGCCAACGTCGTACAGCATGGTGGCATGGACGACGGCATTGCCCACGGACTTCACCCTGGAGTTACGCAGGTAGACGTTTTCCACAGAACCGCCGCGCTCGGCATTGGTCTTGAAACGCAGTGCATAGTTCAAGCTGGTGCTGTCGAAGGTGTTGTTGTCGGCAAACAGGTTTTTGATGCTGCCGCTCATCTCACTGCCGCAGGCAATGCCGCCATGGCCGTCTGCGAAAGTATTGTTGCGGATGATGAGGTTCTGGGTGGGATAACCGGCCTCGCCCAACTCACGGCCATCCCGGTTGCGGCCAGCCTTGACAGCGATGCAGTCATCACCGGTGTTGAAGTTGCAGTTCTCAATGAGGACATAGTTGCAGTTCTCAGGATCGCAGCCGTCGTTGTTGTAGCCGTGGGAATTGATGGTCACGCCGCGGGCGGTGAAGTTGGTGCACAGCACAGGGTTCAGCTCCCACATGGGGGAGTTGGTCACAGTGACGCCCTCGATGAGGACATTGGTGCACTCGATGGGCTGATAGAAGTTGGGGCGCAGATAATGCCCCTCACCGAAAACACGCTCCTCGGCAGGGGTGCCGTCATCGGTCATCTTGCGCAGGACTTTGACATCTGCATTGGAGGGTTTGGTGATGCTGCCATCCGGGTTGACCGTGCGGGACCAGTTCCACCAGGTGTTGCGGTCAGCCTGGCCGTCCAGGGTGCCCTTGCCGGTCAGAGCGATATTTTCCTGCTGATAGGCGTAGATGAGGGGACTCCAGTTGTAGAGCTTGGAGCCTTCATAGTGGGCAAACACCAGCGGATAGTTGGCTGGGGTGATATCCTTGGTAAAGCGCAGGATGGTGTCTTCATTCTGAAGATGCAGGTTGACGTTGCTTTTCAGGGTGATGGCACCAACATCATACACGCCGGAAGGGATGATGACCGTGCCGCCGCCGTGTGCACTGGTCTCATCGATGGCCCGCTGGATGGCGGCAGTATCGAGCTTGCCGTCATTGGGCACAGCGCCATAATCCAGAACATTCACGGAGTAATCGGGAAATACCGGGTCGGAGATGTGAGTCAGGATCTCGTCGGCCATATCCCAGGTCAGGTTATTGGTGTTGGTGGAAGCAGAACGGGATTTTTTCAGGCAGTTCTCTTCTGCCGCATAGGCGTGGGGCAGTCCGGAGAGGAACAGTGCGGCAGAGCCGACGCCGGCCGAGGCGAGGAACTGACGGCGGGTGATCTTTTTCATGCGAAAATCCTCCTTATACTTCAGGCGATATCAAGGACGCATCCCTTCGTGAACGATGCTGTCCGGAAGATGGCTAGAGTATAGTAAAGAATGTTCCGAGATTCAATGGATACCAAAAATATCCTAATTTTCCAAAGAAAATGAGAAAATGTACTAGCTATTTTGCTGAAAAGCAGGCAGAGGTTTTGGTAAAAATGGAGAAAACACACTGTAAAAGAACATGATAAAACAAAAAAGCAACAGGCACAACTCGCTGTACCTGTTGCTTTTTGCTGCTATATAGAAAAATTATTCAGCGTCCGCGTCCGGCACCGCCGCCATGGCTGGAGCCGCCGCCCATGCCGCCGAAGCCGCCGGAGCGTCCACCGCCAAAGCTGCCACCGCGGCCAGCTCCACCAAAACCGGAGCCGCCGCCCATACTGCCAAAGCCGCCGAAACCACCGCCGCCGCGCGGGGGACGGGGACCGCCCATGCCGCCGCCACGGGGAGGACGAGGTCCGCGAGGGCCTCTGGGGCCGCGATAGCCGCCGCCGTAAAAACCGCCGGGGCCGAAGTCATCAAAAGGCCCGCGCGGGGGAGGAGGCCCTCTGCGCCGGCGGCGTGCGCCGAACCAGCCAAAGGGACCCCAGTACCAGCCGAAGGAGTGGCCGATGGGGGTGATAAAGATGAAGAAGATCGCAAGGAAAAGAATGATATAAGCAATCATTGTGAATAACCCACTTACAAAGCTTTCCCAGATGGAAAAATGCCCCTGAGGCTGCTGCAGATAGTCCACGGAAGGCTGGGTGGTCTGGGTGTCAGAGCCGTCCGAGTAGATGGTGCCGCCGCTCAGGGTGACGCCATATACCTCTGCGATGGTGTTGGCCACATTAGTGGCACAGGTGAGCACGGCCGCATCGTATTTTTTGGCGGCGAAGTCATCCTCCATGGTCTGCACGAGGGTGCTGGCCTGATCCGCCAGCATGGTGCTGCGGAAGCCGTCGCCATAGGTCAGATAGTAGTCACCGTCGGAATACTGGGCCGACTGCATCACCAGCAGGATGAGCACGCCGTTGTTCTTGCTGGAACTGCCGATGCCCCAGGTGTTGAATGCCTCGGTGGCGTATTCCTCGGTGGTGGCACTGCCGGTGTAATCCACGGTCAGCACGCCGATCTGTGCGCCGTCGCAGCTGACAGAGAGCTGCGCGTTGATGGTCTCGATCTCAGTGGTGGTGCTGTCGCTCAGCACACCGGCGTCGTCCACCACGCATTTGTCCTTGGGCAGGCTGGGAAGCTGGATGCTGGCGGCAGATGCCGCCGGGGCCAGTGCCGCAGCACTCATCACGAGGACAAGGAACACTGCCGCGATGCGGCGGGAGAGCGTTTTCATCGTTTTCATGCGAAAAGTTCCACCTCCTGTATGCCGAACAGCTTGCCCAGCAGGCTGGCCGGGAAGCCGCTGACGTCATTCTGATAGCGCTGGACTGCATCGTTGTAATGCAGGTTGCTGATGATGGTCTGGGCGCTGTTGAACTGGCTGTACTGCCCCTGTGCTGCGCCCATCTTCATGGGGTCGGCGGCCTGCTCCTGCATTTTGGCGTAGAGCTGGCTGATGGCCGTACCCAGCGCCTCGTTGGTCTGGTAGAGCATATGCATCCTGCTGCCGGTGTAGGTGCTCAGCGAGGTCTGCGGCTGGCTCTTGCCGCCGGACTGCACTGCGGTAAGGCAGGCGGTAAAATCGTCCAATGCGGTCTGCGCCGTCTGCACCTCGGTGCTGTCGGCCCCCAGCGTACTGCTGCCGGTAGTGATGATGTTTGCAGCGGTGTTGAGCCGGGTGGTCAGTTCCTCGCTCAGGTTGTAGCCATTATCAGCGGACACGCCTGTGCTGAAATACCATTGGCTGGCTTCGGTGTACTTTGCCCGGAGCTTCGCCCCGCCAAAGCCGACGAAGCAGCCCAGCATCACCACGATGCTCAGCACAACGGCCACGGCCTGTTTTCCCAGTGCCGCGGGCAGGGCCTTTTCCAGGCCCGCCAGCTTTTTCTGGAACGGTGTCAGCTTCACCGTCTCTTCGGCAGGCTTGGCAGCGCGGTAGCTGGATGCATCAAAGCCGCCGGTGGGGGTATTCTGTTGTCTGGAAAAATCTGCGTTTGCCATTTCAGCTCCGGATCTCCATCATCTTCTGTTTCAGCTCGTCTTCGATGCGGGTCAGCTCCTGCTCAGCGGCGGCACGCTTTGCGCGGCCCTCGCTCTGGATCTTGTTCAGCTCATCCAGCGTCTCGATGAGGCTCTTGTTGGTCTGCTGCAGGGTCTCGATGTCCACGACGCCCCGCTGAGACTCCTTGGCCGTCTCAAGGGTGCCCATCTTGAGGGCGTCGGCGTTCTTCTTGAGCAGCTCGTTGGTCATGTCGGTGACGGCACGCTCGGCCTGCATGGCCTGCTGGCTGTGGGCCAAACCCAGGGCCAGCACCATCTGGTTCTTCCACAGGGGGATGGTGTTGACGATGGTGGACTGGATTTTCTCGGCCATCATGGAGTTGTTGTTCTGCAGGAGCCGGATCTGGGGGCCCATCTGCAGGCTGATGGTGCGGGTGAGTTCCAGGTCATAGAGCTTCTTCTCAAAGCGCTCACACTGGTTAGAGAGGTCGTTAGCGGCCTGTGCATCTTCGGTCAGGCCGGAGGCCTGGGCCTTGTCCATGGCCTGCTGCAGCTCGTGGGCCCGGAAGTCGGCCAGCTTCTTCTTACCGGCCAGGATATACATGCTCAGCTCCTTGAAGTAAGCCATGTTCAGATCATACATCTTATCCAGCATGGCGATGTCCTTGAGCAGCTGCACCTGATGGCCCTCCAGCATGGACTGGATGTTTTCCACATTGGTCTCGGCCTTGTTGTACTTGGCCTTCATGTTGTCCAGCTGATTGCCCTTCTTTTTGAAGAAGCCCAGGATGCCCTTCTCTTCCTCAGCGGCATCGAAGCTCTTCAGCTCCCCGATGAGGTCGGTGATCATGCCGCCCACTTCGCCCAGGTCTTTGGTGGACACTTTGGAGAGAGCTGCCTCGGAAAAATCGCCGATCTTCTTCTGGCAGGCAGAGCCGTATTGAAGCACCTGCTGGCTGTTGGTGATGTCGATCTTCTGGGCGAAATTGTCCACCATTGCCTGCTCCTCGGGGGTCAGCTTCACCTGCTCCGGTGCGGGGGCAGCGGCAGGCTCAGGCTTCTTTTCCTCGGCGGCAGGTTCGGCCACCGGGTCGAGGGTCAGGGTGGGGACGGCAGGTGCGTCCAGATCAAAGTTCAGGGTGTTGTTGTCAGCCATGGGGATTCCTTCCTTTCCAAATCAAACCTCCGGGGGCGGGCGTCAGCCGAGGCCCTGCCCCTTCATCATATTCTGCAGGACCGTCAGGTCTGCCGAGAGGTCCATGCTCTCAGCGGCGTAGAGTGCATCCAGCTGGTTCTCGAATGCCGTGGCGATGGAAGCTGCGTTCCGTTCCACCTCGGTCCGGATGGCGGCGGCGTTCTCGCCCCGCACACCTTGCCGGGCCAGCTTGGCATACTGTTCCAGCACGTTCACAGCGTCGGGCAGATAGTAGTTGGCGAAGCGGCGCACCTGCTTTGCCTTGGCGGGGTTGGCCTCCACCGTCTCCACGATGGAGCGGCCCGCCTTTTCCATCCGGGTCATAGCGGCAGAAAGTTCCGGGTCAGGCAGGGTCTCGTTCAGGGCGTGGAGGGTGTCCAGTTTCTGCTGGATGTCGGTCAGCATCTCATCCACATCGCCGCTGCCGGTGTGGAAGGGCACTTCATGTTCCTCCACCCGGGGCGGGCAGATCTTCTTTGCGGCGAGGAATGCCGCAGCGCCGCCCACAACGGCCATAGCCAGCGCCCACAGCTTGTAGACCGGCAGTGCCGCACACAGCACCGCAAACACCAGCGCCGCCGCATACCAGGGCAGGACGCTGGACCGTGTGGTGCGAATCGTTTTGCTCATCGCTTTCTCCTTTCCCGAAGGGGGGATGAAGCTCCCCTTTGATCTCTTCCATAATAAAGCCTTTTGCGGAAAACGCAAGTGTTTCATGAATAATTTACAGGTTGGAAACGGTTATATAATCTTTCAGGGCCTCGCCCCACACTTTCCGCAGCGTTTCGGGGCGGCAGGTGGCGTTTGCAGGGCTGGTGCTGGGCAGCTTCACCGCCGGGATGCGGGACGCCGGCAGCAGATATTTGGTATAGATGCGCCAGGCCGTGGCTCCGTTGCAGAAGACTGCCTCAATGGGGGCTTTTGCCAGCAGGGCAGCGATGTCGTTGGGCACCACGTCCCGGATGGAGGCGTCCGATGCGCCGGTGATGGTGCAGCTTTCCAGCGTGTCCCAGAGGGCGAGGCCGTGGTTCAGGATGATGCCCTTCTTGGCCGCGATATCCTCCCGGGCGGGGACAGGCTCCCCGGTGAGGGCCGCCATCATGGGCCAGAACCGGTTCTGCGGGTGCCCGTAGTAGAAAGCCATCTCCCGGCTCTTGGGGCTGGGCCAGGTGCCCAGAATAAGGGCGCGGCTCTTTTCGGAATAGACAGGCGCAAAGCTCATTGTTCCATGTTCTCCCATGCAGAGCCGAATTTCCGTCCGGACGGTTCTGCCCGGGGGCCGTCGAACCACAGCTCTTCGATAAGGGCGGCGAGGCCATCCTCCCGCACGTCGCCGATTACCCGGTCAGCGGCGGCTTTGGCGTCCTCGGTTCCGTTGGACATGCAGCAGCCCAGTCCGGCAGTCTTCAGCATCCCGACGTCATTGGCCGAGTCGCCTGCGGCCACGGACTCAGAGAGGGGAATGCCCATCTTCTCGCAGAGGTCGGAAAGCCCCACGCCCTTGTCGATGCCGCCCCGCACGATGTCGTAGAAGTGGGAGCCGTCGGGCAGGCGGCCGCCTACCTCCATAAAGTGGAGGTTCAGGTGGCCGTATTTCTCGTTGAAGCGCTCCAGCGCCCCTTCGGGAAAGATGCAGAATGCCGCGTGGGGCATATCGATGAGGTGACGATCCTGGTCTTCGCCGTCCACGCAGTCCAGACCGACGCTGTTCATCTGCTGGTAGCAGGCGTGGAGGAAATCATATTCGCAGTAAGCATAGTATGCGTCCCGGAAATCAAATTGCAGGGCGTAGTTGTAGTCTTCGCAGAAATCCACCAGTGCGTACATTTCCTCGTTAGTGAGAGAATGCTCTGCCACGATGGCGCCGGTCTTGTCCACCACGCAGGCACCGTTGCAGGTAATGGCGTAGTCGAACCGGATGCCGCCCAGCTGACCTTTCCGGTTGATGGCAGACCATGCCCGGCCCGTGCTCAGCACGAAGCGGCCCCCGGCGGACTGCATCTTCTTTATGGCTTTGACCACCGCCGGGCGGGGGCAGCTCTCTCCGAAGGGAACGAGGGTATTATCATAGTCGCTTGCGAGAATCTTATATTGCATGGGGTGCTCTCCTTAACTATAACATATATAATCTGAGTATATCACAAAACAAAAACACCTGCACGCTTTTCCGGAGAAAGACGTACAGGTGCAATAGAAGATGATGCTTAAAGGATGCCGGCCACGACCAGCTGCATCCCCACGCCGAGGACTGCGCCACAGGCCCAGGTCAGGCCTGTGATAAAGAGATTCTGCTTCCAGGAGGGGTTCACCCGCCAGAGCACGGCGAGACCCACGCCTGCGCCGGTGCACAGACCGGCCACAAGGCTGGAAAAGCGGAGCGCACCCTCCACGTAGAGCTGAGTCAGCAGAACACTGGCGGCGCAGTTGGGCACCAGACCCACCAGAGCGGCCACCACCGGCTGGAAGAAGCCCATCCGGCCCAGAACAGAGGCAAAGACGTCTTCGCCCACGCCCTCTACGATGAGGCCGAACACAAGGCTGAAGGCAAAGATGAAGACGAAAATTTCCAGCGTGTGGCGGAGGGCAGCCTTCCAGATGGGCTGAGGCTGGCCCTCTTCGTCGCTGTGCTCTTCGTGGCAGTCTACCTCATCGGCATGGCCGGTGTAGCCGCCCCGCAGGCTCTTCGGCAGAGCCTTGCGGAGGACGAAGTCCAGCATGAAACCAACAAAGATGGCGTATACCACCTTGATGACCATCAGCAGGACCAGCTTGTCCCAGTAGGCAGGCATGGAGACCAGCAGAGGGATGGCCTCGTCGCTGGTGGCGAGGTAGACAGCCATCAGGGTGCCCAGTGTAATGACCCGGGAAGCGTAGAAGTTGGAGGCGATGGCAGAAAAACCGCACTGAGGCACACAGCCCAGCACAGCGCCCGGCAGGGCACCCCATCTGCCGCAGCCGGCCAGCAGGGCCTCGATGCGTTCACCGTGGCGGGTCTCGACGTATTCAATGAACAGGTAGGCCAGAAACAGGAAGGGGAGCATCTTGATGGTATCCACCAGAGTCTCGCCCAGCACATCGAAGAAAAGTTCCATTATGATTACCTCTTTATGATCAGTGTTCGATATCTATTAAGAAAGTGGTTTCTATGGGAGAGTATATATAAGTATGGGATGAACGGGTGCGTTCGCCTGAGGCGAAGGGTCAGATTGCTATGATTGCAGAGGTACGTTCTCTTTTGCGTGCCAAAAGAGAACCAGAAAAGCAC
>DCCL01000286.1:2024-3903 GCA_002313795.1 Faecalibacterium prausnitzii | reverse complement strand
GATGCCGTGGAACTGCGCAAAGTGTCCAACCGCCAGATCATGGGTACGGCTCCGGAAAACATCCGCCATTTCATCGAGCTGCGCGGCATCGGCATCGTCAATGTGGCCCGTGTGTTCGGTGTTGGCGCGGTCAAGGTGAGCGAGAGCCTCGATCTCGTGGTCCAGCTGGAAGCATGGGACCCCACCAAAAACTATCAGCGCACCGGTCTGGAAAGCGAATATTACGATATTCTGGGCGTCAACATCCCCAGCACCATCATCCCGGTCTCTCCGGGACGCAACCTTGCTGTCGTGCTGGAAACGGCCGCTATCAACAACCGCCAGAAAAAGATGGGCTACAACGCCGCCAAGGAGCTGCTCATCCGTCTGGGTCTGAATGACACCATTGAATAAGCCCCGCCCGACCCCATACAGAGGAGACAGAGAAGAAAACATGGAAACTTTGAAACAGGCATTGTCCGCTGCGGGCATTGCATATAAGGAAAATGAACCGCTCAGTGCGCACTGCACGTTCCGCATCGGCGGCCCGGCAGATGTGTTCGTTCTGCCGGAGAATGAGGAGAAGCTTTGCCGCAGCATAGCACTCTGCCGGGAGACAGGTACGAAATATTATCTGCTGGGCAACGGCAGCAATATCCTGTTTGAGGATGCAGGCTACCGCGGGGCCATCATCGATGTGTCCGCCATGAAAACCGGCATCGGGTTCCTTGAGAACATCGATTTCCCGGGCAAAGACCCAGCTCTTACCTATTACGGTGTCGTTGCAGGTGCAGGCTGTATGCTTTCGTCTCTCTGCACGGCCGCATGGAACGACAGCCTTACCGGACTGGAATTTGCCTATGGCATCCCGGGCACTGTGGGCGGAGCAGTCTACATGAACGCCGGAGCCTACGGCGGGGAAATAAAGGATGTTCTGGCATCGGTACGATATCTGACCCGGGAAGGGGAGATCGTGGAAGCGCCTGCTTCGGAGCTGGAGCTCAGCTACCGCCACAGCATCTTTGAAGAGAACGGCGGTTGTATCTTGTCGGCGAAGTTCTATCTTGCAAAGGGGGATGCCGCAGAGATCCGTGCAAAGATGGACGATCTGATGAACCGCCGGAAAGACAAACAGCCTCTGGACAAGCCCAGTGCAGGCAGTACCTTCAAGCGGCCTGTGGGCGCATTTGCTGCCGCCCTCATCGACCAGTGCGGGCTGAAAGGCTACCGCCACGGCGGCGCTGCTGTCAGCGAAAAGCACTGCGGCTTTGTGGTCAATCTGGGCGGAGCCACCTGTGCCGATGTGCTGGCACTCTGTGATGAAGTGCGCACCATCGTAAAAGAGAAAACCGGTTATGACCTGGAAAAAGAGATCCGGGTCGTGGAAGCATAAAAGAAAGAGGACAGGTAGGATGAATATTCTGATCGTCAGCGGCCTCTCCGGTGCAGGCAAATCCGTTGCCATGAATGCGCTGGAGGACATCGGATTTTTCTGCATCGATAACGTCCCGGCGGCTCTGCTGCCTAGCATTACGGCTTTTTCCAAGGCAGGCGACAACCAGCTGAGCCGGGTCGCCCTCTGTATGGATGTCCGCGGATGCCGCACCCCGCAGGAGATCAAGGATGCGCTGGCACAGCTGGATGCGCAGAATGTGGAGTATGAGATCCTCTTTCTGGACGCACCGGATGATGTGTTGATGCGGCGCTACAGCGAGACCCGCCGCCGCCACCCCATCAGCATCTCTGAGGGGCTTTCCACCCGGGAGGCTTTCCGGAAAGAGCGTGAGATCCTGCAGCCCCTGAAAGAGCGTGCCGATTATACTATCGATACGGGCCTGCTCTCTACGGCACAGAACAAAGAGCGTATCTGCAACCTTTTTGTACAGAATGGCGGCGCAAA
>DCCL01000286.1:0-1916 GCA_002313795.1 Faecalibacterium prausnitzii | reverse complement strand
GATGTCCGCTGTCTGCCCAACCCCTTCTATGTGCCGGAGCTGAAGCACAAGACCGGTCTGGACCAGGAAGTGGTCGATTTTGTCATGAGTCATCCGGAGGCACAGGAACTGCTGCGCCGGTATGAATCGTTCCTCGAATATGCACTGCCGCTCTATGTCAAGGAAGGCAAAAGCCAGCTGACCATTGCAGTGGGCTGCACCGGCGGCAAGCATCGTTCCATTACGTTTGCGCGGAAGATCGCGGAGTACTGTGAGTCTCTGGGTTATAATCCCGGAGTCCAGCATCGTGATTCCGTCCGTTGAAAGGGTAAACATATCATGAGTTTTGCGTCCCAGGCAAGGGAAGAGATCGCGCGGCGCAGCCTGCAGAAAGACTGCTGCGTCCGCGCTGCCGCCTACGGCATTGCGTGTTTTGCGAAATATTTTGATGCCAAAGGGCTGGTTTTGCAGACCGAGCAGGAACTGACCACACAGGTGGCCGCGCAGCTGTTCGCCCGCTGCGGCGTGCGGGGCGAGATCACCGAAAAACAGCGCCCCAGTGGTGTAGTATATGAGTTCAGCATCCGCGCCCCGGAACAGGTGGCGCAGATGCATGAGCTCTTCGGAACGACCGGCACAGAAACGAGCTTGCAGATAGACCCGAAACTGATCCGCTGCCAGACGTGCGTCAGCGCGTACATCGGCGCGGCTTTTTTGTGCAGCGGGACGGTCACAGACCCTCAGAAAGAATATAACATCGAGTTTCTCACCAGCCGGACGAATCTGGCCCGGGACTTTGAAGCCCTGCTAGCAGAGCACGAATTTGCCCCTCACCGCACCCGGCGCAACGGGGTCAATCTCGTCTATGTCAAGAGCTGCGACAATGTGGAGCGCATTCTTGCTTTTATGGGAGCTACCGAGGCCTCGGCTCAGCTCAATGCCCAGAAGACCGTAAAGCAGGTGCGGAATCAGATCAACCGCCACATCAACTGCGATACCGCAAACCTTGGCAAAACGGCCCGGGCCAATGCCCAGACCCTGAAAGCCATCCGCTTTCTGAAAGAGCAGGGGGCGCTGGAAACGCTGCCCGAGGCGCTGCAGCTGGCAGCGGCCCGGCGGCTGGAACATCCGGACTTGTCATTGTCGGCACTTTGCGCCTGCTTTGACCCGCCCATGAGCAAGTCCGGCCTTTCTCACCGGATGAAAAAACTGGAAACACTGGCGGACGCCCTGCGTCAGCGGCTGGAAGAGCACACCGACACCACCCATACAGAGGAGGCGGGAGAATGAGCACCATCACCGAAGGAAACCGCGAGGGGAGAGACTTTGTTCATCTCCACATCCATACCGAATACAGCCTGCTGGATGGTGCCTGCCGCATCGACCAGCTCATGGAGCGGGTGAAGGAATGCGGCCAGAATGCCATCGCCATCACCGACCACGGCGTGATGTACGGCTGTGTCCAGTTCTACAAGGCTGCTCAGAAAGCGGGCATCAAGCCCATCATCGGCTGCGAGGTCTATGTCGCGCCGAGAACGCGCTTTGANNATCATCGGCTGCGAAGTCTATGTTGCCACCCGCACCCGCTTTGACAAAGTAAATAAAATCGACGGCAACAACCATCTTATCCTGCTCTGCAAGAATGAGACAGGCTACAAGAACCTTATCAAGATGGTCTCAGCCGCCTTTGTGGAGGGCTTCTATTCCAAGCCCCGTGTGGACAAGCAGCTTCTGGAACAGTACCACGAGGGACTCATCTGCCTTTCGGCCTGCCTTGCAGGCGAGATCCCGCAGGCCATCCTTGCAGGGGACTATGAGCGGGCAAAGGCCACGGCCCTCTGGTATGAAGAGCTGTTCGGCAAGGGCAACTACTACATCGAACTGCAGGATCACGGTCTGCAGGAAGACCCCATCGTTCTGCCGCAGCTCATCAAGCT
>DCCL01000023.1:12702-17073 GCA_002313795.1 Faecalibacterium prausnitzii | reverse complement strand
CAGGCACCGCTGATCTTGGTGGGGTTGAGGGAAAGGCCCTGCTCTTTTGCCATCTTGATGGACACCGGCTGGAAGTCTTTCAGGAAGCGGCTGCAGCAGAAGGGTTGGCCGCAGATGCCCAGACCGCCGATCATCTTGCTCTCGTCGCGGACGCCGATCTGGCGCAGCTCGATGCGGGTGTGGAAGATGCCGGCCAGATCCTTGACCAGCTCACGGAAGTCCACGCGGCCATCGGCGGTGAAGTAGAACATGATCTTGGAGCGGTCAAGGGTGTATTCGGCCTCCACCAGCTTCATTTCCAGCCCGTGGCGCGCGATGCACTCCTGACAGGTGTGGTAGGCCCGCTTTTCGTCCTCCCGGTTCTGGCGCATCCGGCGCACATCCACGCTGTCGGCCATCCGGGTGATGGGCTTGAGGGCCTTGGGCACGGCGGAATCGGTGATCTCCTTCACGCCCTGCACCACTTCGCCGCATTCCACGCCCCGGGCAGTCTCCACGATAACGTAATCGCCGGTGTGGATGTCGTTGTCGGCAGGGTCAAAATAATAGTTTTTGCCATTGTCCTTGAAACGGACAGAGATAACTTTCTTCATATCATTCCTCTTTGAGGTCATTCTCTATCGGACAGGCCCTGAAAACGGGCCTGATATTCCATTCTGTATCTTAGTATAGCATAATCCGGCCCGCATTTCCACGGAATATGGCAAGAAAGTCAGACAGCATCCTCGTGCCGAAAAAAGGAGGAAAGATTTGTTAAAGATTGCTGAAGATGCCGGCATGACTCTTGCAAGGGGGGCAGGGTCGTGTATAATAGGAATGATAAAAAGCCTTTTATGAAGTCTGCCGTGGTTGCGGCGGGCTGTTGCCGACAAACGGCATAAGAGAAATGGATAGGAAAATATGGAAAAATTCAGCGTCAAAAAGCCATTCACCATTCTGGTGGCGGTCATCATGGTCCTACTGCTGGGTTTCGTGTCCCTGACGAATTTGCAGACCAATCTGCTGCCCGATATCAGCACGCCTTTCCTTATGGTGGTGACGGTCTACCCCGGTGCCAGCCCCGAGCGTGTGGAGTCGGAAGTCTCCGACGTGATGGAAAATGCATTGGGTACGGTGGCCGGTGTGGAGAACATCACCACTACCTCGGCGGAAAACTACAGCCTGCTGCTGATGCAGTTTGCGGAAGGCACCGATATGAACAGCGCCATGGTCAAGACCTCCAACAAGGTGGACCAGACGGCGTCCAGCCTGCCCAGCACCTGCCTGACGCCTTCCATCATCGAATACAGCCTGAATATGAACGCCTTCATGACGGTGGCTGTCAGCCGGGAGGGCAGTGACGTCTATTCCCTGTCGGATTTCGTGGACAACACTATGGTGCCCTACGTCGGCCGCAAGGGCGGCGTGTCCAGCGTCTCGGCCAACGGCCTCATCGAGAAGATGGTTCAGGTGCAGCTGAATCAGGATAAGATCGATACCATCAACGCCCGCCTGCTGGAGCTCATCGATACCCAGCTGGCTGCTGCCCGTGCCCAGCTGGATGACGCCGAGTCCCAGATCGCCGCAGGCCGCGCGGAGTACGAAAAGCAGCTGAAAAACTTCGGCAATACGGTCTCTGATACGGTCATGGCCCAGATGGGCACCGAGGTGGCCGACGCTGTCACCACCGTCCGCGACCAGGCACAGGCCCTGCTGGACAGCGTGAACCAGCTCATCGCCGTGGTCAATGAACCTGAGATCCAGCAGGCCCTTGTGGAAGTGCGGGACGGTCTGCAGCGTGTGGTGGACCAGTTCAACCAGACCGGTATGCGGGATATCGACTCCCTCATTGAAATCGTCGGCGAACTGCGCGATATCACCGATAAGCTGACCGCTGCTCTGCAGGAACTACAGGGCCGTCTGGGCTCCAGCGACGGCACCGCCTCTGACCTCGCCAATGAGCTGGAAGTTTCCAACAGCCTGAACACCATTTACAAAACACTGGAAGATACCATCAAGGCCATGGATGATGTGCCGGGCCTGATGAACCAGTTCTCCATGGCTCTGGGCAGCTATTCCAGCCAGCAGCTCAGCGCCTATATGCAGTTCACGGAAGCCCGTGAGCAGCTGAAAGACTACGAACAGCAGCTGGAAGACGCCAAGCAGCTCTATGAGGACAGCAAGACCAAGGCACTGGCAAGCGCTGACGTGGCAAAGCAGCTGGACATCAAGACGCTGGCTCAGCTCATCTACGCCCAGAACTTCTCCATGCCTGCGGGCTATGTGGAGGACAAAGACGGTCAGTCCTGGCTGCTGAAGGTCGGTGAGGAATACGACAGCGTGGAGGATATTGAGGGCGCTCTGCTGCTCCATGTGGAGGGCTTCGGCGATGTCCGGCTCTCCGATGTGGCCGATGTGGAAGTCATCGATAACGCCGACGCCAGCTACACCCGCCTGAACGGCGAGCGGGCCGTCGTGCTGAAGATCTTCCGAAACTCTACTTCCAGCGCCAGCAGTGTTTCGGACGGCTGTCTGGAAGCTTTCAAGGAACTGCAGGCTCAGTACCCCGACCTGCATGTGGTCGTCCTGTCCAATCAGGGTAATTACATCACCATCATCGTCAACAGCATCATCAGCAGTATGCTGGTGGGTGCTGCGCTGGCCATCATCGTGCTGGCCATCTTCCTGAAAGACCTCAAGCCCACCCTCGTGGTCGGCGTCAGCATCCCTCTCTCCGTCCTGTTCGCCATCGTGCTGATGTACTTCACCGGTCTGGATATGAACATCATGACGCTGGCGGGCCTGTCGCTGGGCGTTGGTATGCTGGTGGATAACTCCGTCGTCGTCATCGAGAACATCTACCGCCTCCGCGGCCGGGGCGTGCCTGCAGCCCGCGCGGCTGTGCAGGGCACCCGTCAGGTGGGCATGTCTGTCGTGGCCTCTACCCTGACTTCGGTCTGCGTCTTCCTGCCGGTGGTCTTCGCCTCCGGCGAGGTGCGCAGCCTGATGCAGCCCATGTCCCTTTGCATCGGCTACTGCCTGATGGCCTCCCTGATCGTGGCTCTGACCGTCGTGCCTGCCGCAGCCTCTACCGTGCTGAAGAAGGCCGAACCCAAGCGTCTGGTCTGGTTCGAGAAGATCCAGGATAAGTATGCCAAGAGTCTGGAATGGTGCCTGAAGCACCGCGCCCTGCCCCTGCTGGCCGCTGTCGTCCTACTGGCCTTCTGCGGCTGGAAAGTCTTCTCCATGGGGGTCGTCCTGCTGCCCGAGATCACCAGCAACGAGGCTACGGTGGCCCTCTCCACCGACGACAGCCTGAGCAAGACCGAGTCCTATGACGTGGCCGGTCAGGTGGTGGAAGCCATCATGGCTGTGGATGGCGTGGAAGAAGTGGGCATCACCACCGATACCAGCGTGGCCGGCATCGATATCGGCCAACTGGGTCTCCCCAGCGCCATCACCGACCTGCTGAGCGCCGCCAACAGCTATGGCAGCTATAAGCTCAACGTCATGCTGGATGAGTCCCTCTCCTCCACCCAGATCGCCGCTGTGGAGCAGGCCCTGAATGATGCCGTGTCCAGCGTCAAGAGCTGCACCGGCACCGTGGAGATCAGCGGAATGCAGGAGCTGACCAGCCAGCTGGAAAGCGGCCTCTCTGTTCAGGTCTACGGCCCGGATACCCAGACCATCACCGACCTGAGCGAAAAGGTCATCCAGATGGTCGATGATACCGAGGGCTTTGCCAATGCTTCCACCGGTCTGGGTCAGGGCGATGCCACCATCGAACTGCAGATCGACCGGGATAAGGTCCGCTCCTACGGCCTGACCGTGGCGCAGGTCTACCAGCAGATCGCTTCTGACCTGACCACCACCGCCACCGCTGAGACCCCCGTCACCGTGGACGGCACCACCATGAAGGTGCAGATCAGCGATAATCTGGACCCCGTGACCAAGGAAAACATGATGGACATCACCTTTGAGACCACCACCATGGATGCCACCGGCACCACCACCACCGGCACCTGCACGCTGGGCGATATCGCCACCTGGACCACCGGCACCGCGCCGGACTCCATTACCAGCAGCAACCAGACCCGGTATATCACCGTCTCTGCCGATACGCTGGACGGCTATAACACCACCGTCCAGTCCCGTATCCTGGAAAAGACCCTGAACGAGTTCGCCCTCTCCGATGAGATGCCCGAGGGCTGCTCCTTCTCGCTGGGCGGCGAGTCCTCCACTGTCAACATGATGGTGGACGAGATGGTGCAGTGGATGGGTCTGGCCCTGCCCTTCGTCTATCTGGTCATGGTGGCTCAGTTCCAGAGCCTGCTGTCCCCCTTCATCGTCCTGTTCACCGTGCCGCTGGCCTTCACCGGCGGCCTGCTGGGC
>DCCL01000023.1:0-12524 GCA_002313795.1 Faecalibacterium prausnitzii | reverse complement strand
AAGACCCGTATGCGCCCCATCCTCATGACCACCCTGACTACCGTTCTGGCTATGCTGCAGATGGTCTTCAGCAACGATATGGCAAGCCAGCTCATGAGCGGCATGGCCATCGTCATCATCTGCGGCCTGAGCTATGCTACCCTCATGACCCTGTACATCGTGCCTATCCTCTACGACATCCTCTTCAAGAAGCCGCCGCTGGTGGTCGATGTGGGCGATGACGGCATGGACGATATCCCCGACGATGCCGCCGAGTATATCGCACAGGCTGGAGCCGCCGCTCAGCCAGAGCCGCCGAAGGCATAAACAGAACAGAATTTTTCGGGAGACTGCCGCGTCCTGCGGCAGTCTCTTTTTTGTGTTCTACAATATCGACAAAAAATCTCTCGAAATTTTGGAAGATGAATCTAAAAGCATTCGCACACAACAAAAGAAAACTGTGCTATAATCATAATTATGGACAAGGTGAGGGCCCTGCGCTGCCCTGCACCGGAAAAATACACAAAGGAGGCGAGCCATATGGCACAGTTCCGCTCCAAGCCCTTCGGTGTGACCAAAAACGGGGACAAGGTGGATGAGTACATCCTCTCCAACCCCGGCGGGCTTGAGATCAGCGTGCTGAACTACGGCTGCGTGATCAAAAATCTCTTCGTCCCCACCAAAACGGGTCTGGTGGATGTGGTAGTCGGGCACGACACCCTCGCCGACTATGAGGCAGATTTCAACTCTTCCGGCAGCACCTGCTGCGGCGCGTTCGTGGGCCGGTATGCCAACCGCATCGAGAACGCCGAATTTTCCCTCGGGGGTAAGACCTACAAGCTGGAAGCCAACAATGGCAAAAACCATCTCCATGGCACCTTCCCCCGCAAAATTTACGACGTGAAGATGTTCGGCGACACCCTGCTGATGGAGACGGAAAGTCCGGCGGGCGAGGACGGTTTCCCGGGCAATCTGAAGATCAGTGTGCGGTATATCCTCACCCCGGACAACACCCTCCGGATGGACTACCGTGTGTCCACTGATGCCGACACCATCATCAACCTGACCAATCACACCTACTTCAACCTCGACGGCGGCGGCAACGTGCTGGGCCAGAAGCTCCGCATCTACGCCTCCAGCTATCTGGAGGGCAACAATGAGACCTGCCCCACCGGCCGCATCCTGCCCGTGGCGGGCACCCCCATGGATTTCCGGGCGGGCAAGCCTCTGGGCCGCGACCTCGACACCGGTTTCTATCAGACCACCATGGTGGGCGGCGGCTTCGACCACTGCTATGTCCTCGACCGGCCCCGGGGTGCCAGCCAGAGCCTCTGCGCCTGGGCATCCAGCGATAAGACCGGCATTAGTATGAAGATGTATACCACCCAGCCGGGCATCCAGCTCTACACCGGCAACTTCCTGCAGGACTGCCCCGCCCCGGGCAAGGGCGGCGTTCCCATGGAAAAGTACGGCGGATTTGCACTGGAGACCCAGCACTTCCCCTGCAGCCCCTCTCACCCGGAGTTCCCCTCCACGGTGTTGCGGGCGGGCAAGGTGTTCCGCGCCAATACAACGCTCCGATTCTTCACCGGCCGTCAGTGCGGCCGTTTATAAGCAAATATTAGCCAAAGCAGCAGGGCAGCTCTCGCAAGAAAGCTGCCCTGCGCTGTTTTTGCGCATCCTCTCCATGCCGTTCCGGCTAAAAAACTTTGCAGTTCATCAGACGACCGCAAAAGATGCAACAAAAATTCATCTCAATAAAAGAGCCGGTACTTGATTCTCTTAGCAAAAAGCGGTATCCTTTAGGCAGACGGAGGCGCAGAGCCTCCGGCAAAGCAACATTTGGTGATAAGTGAGGTACTTCGATATGGCAATTCTGGTTTCCGGCGGTGCCGGCTACATCGGCAGCCACACCTGCATTGAGCTTCTGAACGCTGGCTACGATATCGTGGTGGCAGATAATTATTATAACGCATCCCCTGTGGTCCTCGACCGCGTCAAGCAGATCACCGGCAAGGATTTCCGCTTCTATCAGGCAGATATGACCAGGCACGAGGATGTGGAGAAGATCTTCACCGAGTGCCCCGACATCACTGCGGTCATCCAGTTTGCGGCTTATAAGGCTGTGGGCGAGAGCGTGTCCAAGCCCATCGAATACTACTACAACAACCTTAACTGCACGCTGGTCATCCTGGACGTCATGCGGAAGCACAACTGCCACAACTTCGTGTTCAGTTCCTCCGCCACCGTCTACGGCGACCCCGCCAGCGTGCCCATCACCGAGGATTTCCCCGTGGGCGCTACCACCAACCCCTACGGTACCACCAAGGCCATGACCGAGCGCATCCTCACCGATGTCTGCAAGGCTGACCCCACCCTGAACGTGGCCCTGCTGCGTTACTTCAACCCCATCGGTGCCCACAAGTCTGGCCTCATCGGTGAGGACCCCAACGGAATCCCCAACAACCTGATGCCCTATATCGCCAAGGTGGCTGTGGGCAAGCTGGAAAAGGTGCACGTCTTCGGCAATGACTACCCCACCCCCGACGGCACCGGTGTCCGCGATTACATCCATGTCGTTGACCTGGCCCGGGGCCATGTCTGCGCCATCCGGAAGCTGGAGACCAACTGCGGCCTCTTCATCTGCAACCTGGGCACCGGCAAGGGCTACAGCGTGCTGGAAGTCATCCACGCCTTTGAGAAGGCCTGCGGCAAGAAGATCCCTTACGTCATCGAGGCCCGCCGCCCCGGCGATATCGCCGAGTGCTACGCCGACCCCACCAAGGCAAAGAAGGAGCTGGGCTGGGTGGCTCAGTATGGCATCGAGGAGATGTGCGCCGACAGCTGGAACTGGCAGAAGAAGAACCCTGACGGATATCATACGGTAAAGTAAAAAGTTCAGATGGCGCAACGCCCCATGCAGAAACTGTTATTCTGCATGGGGCGTTTTTTGCTGTTCTGAATAAAGAAAAGTCATGATTTTTGAGGATTGCGCTGAAAGTGAAAAAATAGGATTGACAAAATATTACAGGGGGGGGGGGTATAGTTGGAATCGCAGAGCGGACAGCGCTGTGAATCATATCAAGGAGGAATCAACATGAAACTTTTGAAAAGAGTGGCAGCAGCCGCAGCGGCGGCTGTGATGTGTGCGGCAATGCTCACGGCTTGTGGTGGTGGCGGTGGAGCAGGCGGCGGTGGTACGCCCATTGCCCCGGCGGAGTTTAAGAGTACAAAGACATATAAGATGATGCAGGAAGAAAAAAACAAGCCGGTCTATACAGAATACTGGCTGGGAGGAACGGACCGTACCGGTGCGCTGGTAGAGGATAAGGATACGATTTATAAGGCTGGTTACCAAAACGGAAGTACCTATGTGGATTTGTATAATAAAAATTCTTTGCAGTTGATGGTTCTGAACAACGGAAAAAAGAACTATGAGATTTTCAGCAGAGAGTGCAAAAATTACGACTCTATGGTTGAAATGATGACGATGAGTGGCGTGGAGATCCCGGAAGGAAAATCGATTTATTTTGATACGGACAGAGTTGTTCAGGAAACAACAGGCGGGAGCACGGATGGCGGTTATATCGTAAGCGGAATGGATCAGCTGAAAGAGTCGGAGGTGGTCGTATCGACTGGAACATACCGTGGATATTATGCCGAGATTTTCACTTGGAAAACCGATCCCAAGAAAACTTTGACTCTTGCATTTGATGAAAATGACGAGCTCAAGGCAGAAGTTGGAGTAGATCACGATAAAACTACGGCGGTCTTCTATAACAAATGTGAAATCGATTCCCCCATGTTCAAAGCTGCAAGACTGGATATTGCAAACTACAATGCAGTAGATGTTACGGATGCATATATTGCAGTTATGAAGCAGCTGATGCAGGAACAGCACTAAAGAATCCGACAACGCAGTAATATGAAATATGCCAGCGCCCGGCGGCCCAGCCGCCGGGCGCTGTTTCTCTCTGGCTGGAAAAATCTTTTCACAAAAACTGCTTCTCCCTTTTTTTCGCCGGTTTCGCCTGATAAAATATCCTCTGCGGCACGGCAGAATGCTGCCGAAATTTGTATTGACAAAGCCGGAGAGTTAGCCTATATTACTATTGTTAAGATACGCTAACATCTGTCGGAAGAGGGACGGAAGTCATGACATTAAAGGAACTGAACATCGGCGAAAGCGCCGTTATCAAGACCGTGGGCGGCGAAGGTGCCCTGCGGCAGCATTTTCTGGATATGGGCCTTATCCCCGGCGAAAAGGTCACGCTGGTCAAGTTTGCGCCCATGGGCGACCCCATGGAGCTGCGCATCCATGGCTATGAGCTGACCCTCCGGCTTGACGATGCGGCCCGGATCGAGATCGCTCCGGCCAAGGCTCCGGTGCTGAAAAAATCGTCTGCCGAGAGCGAAAAGCCGGTGGAGCACCCGGGCCTCGGTGAGGGCGGACGGTACCACACCAAGAAGGGCGAGAACCCCCTGCCTGAGGGCACGACCCTCACCTTTGCACTGGCAGGCAACCAGAACTGCGGCAAGACTACCCTGTTCAACCAGCTCACCGGCTCCAACCAGCACGTGGGCAACTTCCCGGGCGTGACCGTGGACCGGAAGAGCGGTGCCATCCGGAACAACCCCAATACCGAAGTCACCGACCTGCCGGGCATCTACTCCATGTCGCCCTACACCAATGAGGAGATCGTTACCCGCCAGTTCATCATCGGCGAAAAGCCCACCGGCATCATCAACATCGTGGACGCCACCAACATCGAGCGGAATCTCTACCTGACCATGCAGCTCATGGAGCTGGATACTCCCATGGTGCTGGCCCTGAACATGATGGATGAGGTGCGCGGCAACGGCGGCACCATCCGCATCAATAAGATGGAGGCCATGCTGGGCATCCCGGTGGTGCCCATTTCCGCCGCCAAGAACGAGGGCGTGGATGAGCTGGTAGACCATGCCATCCATGTGGCAAAGTATCAGGAGCGCCCGGGCCGGATGGATTTCTGCGGCGAGGATGACCACGGCGGTGCCGTCCACCGCTGCATCCACGCTATCCTCCACCTCATTGAGGACCACGCCAAGGCCGCAGGCATCCCGGTGCGTTTCGCCGCCACCAAGCTGGTGGAGGGCGATGCCCGCATCGAAGAGGCCCTCAAGCTGGACCAGAACGAGAAAGAGATGATCGAGCACATCATCGTGCAGATGGAGCAGGAACGCGGCCTTGACCGTGCCGCCGCCATCGCGGATATGCGGTTCCACTTCATCCATCAGCTGGTAGACCAGACGGTGGTCAAGCCCCACCAGAGCAAAGAGCAGATCCGCTCCGCTCAGATCGATAAATTCCTCACCGGCCGCTATACCGCCATCCCGGCTTTCATCGGCATCATGGCGCTGGTGTTCTACCTCACCTTCGGCGTTATCGGCTCCTCGCTGCAGGATCTGCTGGCGGCGGGCATCGACGCCCTGACCGTCATCGTGGACAACGCCCTCACGGCCTGGAATGTCAACGCCGCCGTCCACTCACTGATCATCAACGGCATCTTTACCGGTGTGGGCAGCGTGCTGAGCTTCCTGCCCATCATCGTGACCCTGTTCTTCTTCCTCTCCCTGCTGGAAGATACCGGCTACATGGCCCGTGTGGCTTTCGTCATGGATAAGCTGCTCCGGCGCATCGGCCTTTCGGGCCGCAGCATCGTGCCCATGCTCATCGGCTTTGGCTGCACGGTGCCCGGCGTTATGGCAAGCCGCACCCTGCCCTCGGAGCGCGACCGCAAGATGACCATCCTGCTCACCCCCTTCATGAGCTGCTCGGCCAAGCTGCCCATCTACAGCCTGTTTGCAGCGGCCTTCTTCCCGAAGCACGCCGCGCTGGTCATGGTAGGGCTTTACTTCCTCGGCATCGTCGTGGGCATCGTGATGGCCATCCTGCTCAAGGGCACGGTGTTCAAGGGCGAGGCTGTTCCCTTCGTGATGGAGCTGCCCAACTACCGCCTGCCCGGCCTGAAGAATGTGGCCCAGCTGCTCTGGGAGAAAGCCCGCGACTTCCTCCAGCGCGCCTTCACGGTCATCTTTGTGGCGACCATCGTCATCTGGTTCCTCCAGAGCTTTGATCTGCAGCTGCGCCTGACCACGGATGCCCAGAGCAGCATCCTGGCCTGGCTGGCAAGCGGCATCGCTCCCCTGTTCGCCCCGCTGGGCTTTGGCGACTGGAGGGTGTCCACGGCCCTTATCACCGGCTTCATGGCCAAGGAGAGCGTTGTCTCCACCCTGACCATCCTGTACGGCTCCACCGCTGCCTTTGCAGCAGCCTTGACCCCGGCGGCAGCAGCGCCCCTGCTGGTGTTCTGCCTGCTCTATACCCCCTGCATCGCAGCAGTGGCTTCCGTCAAGCGGGAGCTGGGCGGCAAGTGGGCAGCCATCATGGTGGTCAACCAGTGCGTCGTGGCATGGCTGGCAGCCTTCGGCACCCGGCTGATCATGATGCTGTGATCTCCTGAATACTTAACGGAAAAAGCGTCCTGCCTCGGCGGGACGCTTTTTTGTATTGACAACTCTTCTGCCTCGTGATATTATTTATTTCAAATTTGAATGATTCAATTTTGTATCACAGGGAGGGACTCCATGAAAACTCCGGGCATCGAGTTCGGGCGGAAGACCAGTGCGGCCTATACGGCGCTCTGCCGCCCCCTCTGCCAGCGGCTCCATCTGCCGCAGACGGCTTTTGATATTCTGATGTTCCTGGCCAACAACCCCGGCTACCAGACTGCCAGCGATGTGGTGGAGGTACGGAAGCTGAAAGCGAACCTTGTCTCAGTGAACGTGGACCGGCTGGTGCAGGAGGGCTATCTCACCCGGGAAGCCGACCCCGCCGACCGCCGCCGCACCCTGCTGCGCTGCACCGAAAAGGCCCAGCCCATCATTGAGCAGGGCCGTGCCGTGCAGGAGGAGTTTGGCCGCCGCCTGCTGGAACACACCAACGAAGCACAGCGAACGGCGTTTTTTGAGACGATGGATATCATCGGGAAAAATCTGGACGCCATTCTGGAAGGAGAACATTGAAATGAATATCCTGATCACGGTCCTTGTGACCTTTTTTGCCGGTATGGGTGCCGGCCTTGGCACCGGCTTCGCCGGCCTGAGTGCAGCGGCAGTCATCAGCCCCATGCTCATCACATTCCTGCATATGGATCCCTATATGGCTGTGGGCATCGCCCTCTCGTCGGACGTGCTGGCCAGCGCAGTGTCGGCCTACACTTACCATAAGAACAAGAATCTGGACATCAAAAACGGCCTCATCATGATGGTCAGTGTGCTGGTGTTCACGGTGGTGGGCAGCTGGGTGGCCAGCCTGCTTCCCTCTGCCACCATGGGCAGCTTCTCGGTGTTCATGACCTTCCTGCTGGGCATCAAGTTCATCCTCCGGCCCGTTATGACCACCAAAGAGGCCATGCAGGGCGTCAGCGCAAAGAAGCGGGCCATCCAGTCCGTGGTCTGCGGTGTCCTCATCGGCTTTATCTGCGGCTTCATCGGCGCGGGCGGTGGCATGATGATGCTCCTCATCCTCACCAGCGTGCTGGGCTATGAGCTGAAAACTGCCGTGGGCACCAGCGTGTTCATCATGACCTTCACCGCCCTTACGGGTGCAGTCAGCCACTTTGCCATCGGCGGTATGCCGGAGTGGTCGGTCTGGGCCCTCTGCGTGGTGTTCACCCTGCTGTGGGCGCGCATCGCGGCCGTGTTCGCCAATAAGGCTGACGCCAAGACCCTCAACCGGGCAACGGGCATCATCCTCGTCATCCTCGGCGTGGTGGTCATGGGCTTCCAGTGGCTGGGCTGAGACCTCTGTAAACAGAAAAAGCCTGTGCGGCATCTGCTGCACAGGCTTTTGTTGTACCGAGGATTCAGTGGACGAACTGCACGTCCACATCGCCGTTGCTGGTGGTGAGGTTCAGGGTCTGGGAAGCACCGGCATTCTGCTGCATGGAGTCCCTGCCCAGAAGGAGGAAATTCCGGTCGGCGGAATCGGAGACACGGATCTTGCCGCCGCCTGCCACCAGATTCATGCTGTAGGCGGTGTTGTCACCGACCACAGAGGCAACGATGCTGCCGTTCTGGACCGTCGCGTTGCAGACGGGCACAGAGATGTTCTCCAGCTTGAGGGTGCCGCTGTTCTGGATGGCGGTGGTCAGGGTCTGGGCAGAGATGCCGCTCAGGCTGATCTTGCCGTTCCGGGTGGTGCCGCTCAGGGAGTTTCCGCTGAAGTCGGAGACCTCGATGCGTCCATTGTCGGTGGTAAGAGTGGCAGTCTGAGCGGAGATGCCGCTCAGGGTGATGCTGTCATTGGTGGTGCTGATGGTGACGGATGCCATGGTCTGGCGGGGCACCTGAAGCGTCAGGGTGCAAGCGCGGGTGTCCTGGCTCTGGATCATGATGGAAGAGTTGGGCTCCCGCACCTTGGTCACGGTGAGGGTATTGCCCGCCGCCGAGAAATCATAGAGATGTGCGCCCTGCATGGCGTAGGTGGAGCTGTAGGTGTAGTCGGCATGGATATGGTCAACATCCGCAGCCTGCAGCACGACGGCTGCACAGCTGTCCTGCACCACGATGGTATCGATGCCGGCAGGTGCCTCATATCCGACACTGTAAGTAGAAACAGAAGCGGCCGCGCCGCAGAGCAGCGCCGCAGCTGTGACAGCTGTCAGAAGAGCGAGAAGAAACTTTTTCATAAGAAGAAACCTCCTGTCGCAGTGATATAGATTCTCCCACCCTAAAAATACCGCAGCAGGGTGCAAAAGTCAAGTGCAAAAGCAACGGATGAAAAAACGCCTGCACGGCGGGTGCAGGCGTTCGGAAATAACGAAATTACTTTTCCTCGATGGTGGAGTGCTCGATGACGTAATCGGCAGCGCGGCGGATGCCCTCGTTGCGGCGCAGGGCCTCCACATTGGTGCCGGCCTTGATCTCCTCCAGCGTCTTCTTGGCGCGCTCTGCACGCTGGGAGAGGGTCTTGTCGATGTCCTCTTCGGTGGGCACCAGACCCTCGTTCTGGGCGACCTGAAGCAGGGCCATCCGGGCGCGGGTGTTCTTTTCGGCAGCGGCATGAACGGCTGCGGTGAAGCTCTCCCGGGTCTGGTGGATCTGGCTCAGATAGCGGTCGAGGCTCAGGCGCTGCATCTGCAGCTGCTGCTGTACCCGCTCCATCTCCTGCTGATAGGTGCTCTCTACCAGCACACTGGGGATCTCACCCTCGGCAGCATCGGCCAGCTGGGTCAGGATCTGATCCTTGGCGCGGTTCAGGGCGCTGGCGTGCTTGCCGTCGTGAAGCTGCTGGCGGATCTGGGCACGGAACTCGTCCATGGTGTCCACCTTGCCGGCCTTCTTGGCAAAATCACTGTTCAGGGCAGGCAGCTGGCGGACGCAGACGTCGTGCAGCTTGATCTTGAAGATCACGGGCTTGCCGGCCAGATCCTTGGCGAAATAGCGGGTGGGGAAGGTGACGAAGATCTCGAACTCCTCGCCGCCCTTGTGGCCCAGGATGCCCTCCTCAAAGCCGGGGATCATCCGGCCGCTGCCCAACTGCAGGGTCTGGTTCTGGGCGGTGCCGCCCTTGAAAGGCTTGCCTTCCAGCAGGCCCTCGTAGTCCAGATGGACGATGTTGCCCTTGACGGCCGGGCCCTTGTGGGGCACCAGCTCGGCGGCTGCAGCGCGGCGGCGCTCCAGCACGGCATCGATCTCTTTGTCGGTGACTTCCGGGGTGACGCACTCGGCCTTGAAGCCGGTGGTCTTGGTCAGCTTCAGCTCAGGCTGCAGGGCGGTGGTGGCGGTGGCCACAAAGCCCTCATCCTTCTTGACGCTCACCAGATCATACACCGGCTCATCCACAGCGTGGAAGCCGTGCTCTGCCATGGCGGCCTCGTACAGCGCCGGAACATCCTTGTCCATCAGATCGTTGATGGCATCATACCAGAAGGTATGCTCGCCGCGGTCGGCCTCGATCTGTGCGCGGTCGGCCTCGCCCTTGGCAAAGCCCTTGATGGTGTACGTAGCGCGGGTGCGCTCGTACACGGCGTTGGACGCGGCTTCCAGCTCCTCAGCGGTCGCGCTGAAAGTCATTTTGCAGACACTCTTCTCAGGAGTTTCCACGCTTACCAGTTTCATAGGTTATACCCTCCGTGCTGCCCTCCAAGAGGGCATTTTCAAAGCATTATAAAGTTATTATAGCACAATAAGCCCGAAAGCGGTATAATAAAAAGCAAGAATTTCTGTTCTTTTGTCAGCAGCGGCGGCTCAGTTCGGGGCTGCCGGGAGGGAAATGCGGCCCGCGCAGGTCGCAGAGCGGAAGGAAGTGTATTACCTCATGCGTTTGTTCGATGTTCTCGGGCCGGTGATGATCGGCCCCTCTTCCAGCCATACGGCGGGCGCTGCCCGCATCGGCTATACAGCCCAGAAACTTCTGGGCGATATCCCCGCTGAGGCGGATATCGGGCTGTACGGCAGCTTTGCCACCACAGGCCGGGGCCACGGCACCGACCGCGCTCTGGTGGCGGGGCTGCTGGGCCTCCGCCCGGATGACCCCCGCCTGCCCGACAGCTTTGCGCTGGCCGAAAAGGCCGGGATGAAATTCACCATCCACCCGGTGGAGCTGCGCTCTGCCCACCCCAACACGGCTGTTCTTACCTTAAAGAGCAGGACGGGCCGCACCCTTGCCATGCGGGCGGCTTCCGTGGGCGGTGGCCGCATCCGGGTCACAGAGATCGATGGTGTGCCCGCCGACTTCGGCGGCGACAGCAACACCCTCATCATCCACAACGAGGATACCCCCGGCTGCATCGCAGAAGTCACCATGTCACTGGCCCAGCGCCGCATCAATATCGCCTCCATGCAAGTGTTCCGTGCTGCCACCGGTGGGTATGCGGTCATGGTGCTGGAATGCGACTCCCATATCCCCCCGGAGCTGGAACAGCAGATGGCCGGGATGCCGGGCATCCGGAAAGTGACCTGTATGAATATCGACGCGCCGGAAGAGTGTGAGGAGGGGTGAGAGATGTCGTTTTTGTCCTGTGAAGAGATGCTGGCCGCAGCCCGCAGCCAGAATATTTCCCTGTCCGAAGCCATCCTCCGCAGCGATCTGGCCGAGAGCCGCCTCACCGAGCCCCACAGCCGGGAGACGATGCGCCACCTCTGGCACGTGATGCAGGCCACCAGCCGGGATTATGACCCCGACCAGCGGAGCCGCAGCGGCCTTTCCGGCGGCGATGCCGCCAAAGTGGAACAGGCCCATAAAGAGGGGAAGAGTTTTGGCGGCGACTATCTGGCCGCTGTGACCGCCGAAGCCCTCAAGACCGCCGAGTGCAACGCCTGCATGAAGCGGATCGTCGCAGCCCCCACCGCAGGCAGCTGCGGCGTCCTGCCGGCAGTCCTGCTGCCGCTGTCCCGCTCCGGCGAAGCCAGTGAGGAGGCCATCTGTGATGCCCTCTATGTCGCTGCCGGGTTTGGTCAGGTCATCGCCGCCCGCGCCACCCTTGCGGGCGCCGAGGGCGGCTGTCAGGCTGAGGTGGGTGCCGCCAGTGCCATGGCTGCCGCCGCTCTCTGTTACCTGAAGGGGGGCACGCCGGAGCAGTGCTCTGCCGCCGCCGCCATGGCGCTGGGCAACCTGCTGGGCCTTGTCTGCGACCCCGTGGCCGGGCTTGTGGAAGTGCCCTGCATCAAACGGAACGTGGTGGGCGCGGTGAACGCCGTTTCCTGCGCCAATATGGCCCTTGCCGGGGTGGACTATGCCATCCCCTGCGATGAGGTCATCGATGCCATGGGCCGCGTGGGCAGCCTCCTCTCCCCCGACCTCCGGGAGACCGGCCAGGGCGGCCTCGCCGCCACCCCCACCGGTCGGCGCATTGCCAAGAACCTGTCGGAGCAGAGCTGACCGGAAAAGAAAATAGGCAAAAAGTGGATGAAAAGACGTTCTTTTTCAGGAAACAAAAAATTGTTTTTGAAAAAGTGTTGACAAAACCCGGTCTGGGTGATAAAATATATCATGTTCCGACCGGAACGTATGCGTTGGTAGCTCAGCTGGATAGAGTGACTGACTACGAATCAGTAGGCCGGGGGTTCGAGTCCCTTCCATCGCACCAAAAAATGCCGTGAAATCGAAAGATTTCATGGCTTTTTTGTTTTTCTGGCGAGGTCTGCACACATTTGCACATCTCCTGCACACTTTACAAAAAAGCCATGTTATCTTTGCATCGCTTGCACAGCGTGTATTTCGCTGCACAAAAAAGAGATTTTTACGCGAAGAGCACCCGCGTCAGCTCGCGGCGTTCTTCTGCATCCATCTGCCGGATGGCTTCAAGAATCATTTTACCCGTGATTTTTGTTGCCACCGGCATTTTGTTTTCCAGGCTTCCCTGCAGCTTTGCACCTGCTACGTCCTGCGAATAGAAGTCGGCTTCGATCTTCTCTGTCAACTCCAAACGGGGCTTGTCCTGCGTGTGGGCGTAGGTGTCCATCAGGACAGTAGCGGTTGCATGGCCGGTATTGCCCTG
>DCCL01000029.1:24337-32841 GCA_002313795.1 Faecalibacterium prausnitzii | reverse complement strand
CGAAGCGAGCCAGTATATGGCGGGCAAAGCATCGCCGGACAGCATGAAAACACTGGATCAGATGTCGCCCCCGCCGGTCAGTGAGCAGGTCGTGTGGCAGAACCCCTATATGCGTTCGGCCCCCTCGGAGATGACTCTGCGCAGCAAAAAGAAAGAAGTGCCCCAGCAGTCTCAGCCTGCGCCCCGCCCCCAGCAGATGCGGGTAAGCGATGCCGAAATCCACCGGATGGCGGATCAGGTGTTCCGCATCGTGAAGGACAAGATCCGGCAGGAACGCCGCAAAATGGGCCTGTAAGGATGGAACGAAAGGAGAAGCGCCATGTACGTCGGCCTGAACAATATCAATCTGGGCTTTCCAGTGGCCAAGCTGAAGATCAAGAACCTGAGCAAGGGCAAGTCATTCTCGGTGCTGTATAATCCTCAGTCTTATACTATCCAGCGCGGCGTCCGTTACAGCGAGCAGGCAGGTCTCGACACGAACATCCCCAGCGTTCAGTTTATCAATGGCTCTGCCGAAACGCTGTCCATGGAGCTGTTCTTCGATACCTTCTCAGCGGGCGCTGAGGTGGGCGGTTCAGTGACAGACAAAGCCAAATTTGCAGGAAACAGCCTGCTGCCCTCTGCAGGAAAACAACTGGATGTCCGCAAATATACCAGTCAGGTCTACGATCTGATGCTCATCGACCCCAGCAAACATGTGCCGCCCCTGCTCAAGCTGGAATGGTCGTCGCTCCAGTTTCAGGGGCATCTGGTGGCCTGCAAGCAGGAATTTATCAAATTCAACGAGAGAGGCGTGCCGGTGCGGGCCAGGCTGGAATGTGTCTTCCGGCAGTATCTCAAACCCAGTGAGATCTCGAAACTGGAGCCTGTGGGTTCGCCGGACACCGCAAAATTCCGCACAGTCTGTGAAGGCGACTCCCTCTGGACAATGGCGGCCCGGGAATATGGCCAGAGCGGGATGTGGCGGGAGATCGCTGCAGCCAACGACATCGAGAATCCGCGCCTGCTGGAAAGCGGTACGGTCCTGAAGATACCAGCTCTTTGAGCTGACACGGAAAGAAAGGAGGAAGCGGCATGAGCGGCTTTGATTCCAGCGGCTCTTATCAATTCGAAACTCTGGAAAAGAAATACAGCAGCTTCCTCTCGCCGACGGTCAAGATCGATGTGGGCGGGTTCCGGTTGGGCAGTGGTGCCATCCCGGTGAGTCATGTACAGGTGGAGATGACCACCGAGAACCGGGCGGGCAGCTGCGAGTTCAGTCTGGATTCCGTGTACGATTATGAGACCGGAAAATGGTCCAAGGGTCTGCTGGAGAAGATTGACGTAGCCCAGCCGGTGGCAGTGGAGCTAGGATACGCCGAATCCCAGAAACGGGTGTTCTGCGGCTATGTGGATTGCTACCGGGTGGAGTATACCGCCTCGGGAGCACCCCGGTTGACTGTATATGCTCTGGATGGCCTGGGTGTGCTGATGGCTGACCGAGAGAAACTGGATTTCGGTAAAAAGACCACGGGCGACATCGTGAAGGAAATCTTAGGCAAATGTCAGGCTTCCGGCGCGGTGGAGAAAGTTACCATCGCCAAGCTGCCGGTCTTCGAGACTCCGCTGCTGAAAGAAAAGGGATGCAGTTCTTACGAGTTCCTCTGCCGGATGGCAGAAATGTGCTTTATGAATTTCTGCGTCATCAACGGGGAGCTTCTCTTCAAGAATCTGATGGAAAACGGCAAGACACTGCTCACCCTGACTATCGGCCAGAGTTTGCATCAGTTTAGCAAAGAGGTCAGTTTTGGCAGCAGCACCGTGGGCTCTGTGACGGTCGTCAGCACCGGCTCAGAAGATAAGACCGAACTGCGGAGCGTGGCCAAAACACCCAGTCGTTTCGGAGCTTCTGGCAAGACCGGTGCGGAAAAATGGAAGAAGCTGGGGCAAGCCCCCAACAAGGATATCGTCATCAACTCTCTGCGGACGGAAGACGAGTGTCAGCAGCTCGCTCAGAATATTCTGGATGGTATGAGTCTGGGCTTCTCGTCGGGACATGGAAGCTGCATCGGCATCCCGGAGCTCTGTCCGGGACGATATATTGAAGTCAAGGGGCTGGATAAATCGGCTAACGGCAGCTACTTCGTAAGCAAGGTCGTCCACACCTTTACGGAGGGCGGCTACACCACGGAATTTGAAGTCAAGGGGTTTCGCAGTAAATGAATAGTCTGTTTGATTCGTTTTCCAGCGGCTTGGAACTGGATGAGCTGCAAAAAAGCATGCAGCGGGTGGGCCTGACACTGGCCCGGGTGACCAACATCACTGACCCCAAAAAATTGAATCGTGTGCTCTGCCGTCCGGTAGCCGGAAAAAAAGAGACGGACATCCTTGAGACCGACTGGTGTCCGGTGATGCAACCCCTCTCCGGCAAGAACTGCGGCCAGTATTTTATGCCCAGCGTAGATGATCTGGTACTGCTGGCCTATCTGGGCGGAGACCCGCACTGCCCTTATGTTGTGGGCGGTGTCTGGAACACCGAGTCGCCTCCGCCTTATACCATGCAGGAGGGCAAGAACATCAACTTCTCTATCAAGACGCCGGGCGGCTCCGAACTGCTGTTCTACGACGAGAAGGAGAAGGAGACCGTCACCCTGAAGACCCCCAAGGGCGCAAGACTCAGTCTGGATGACCTGGGACAGACGGTTGTGCTCACCGACCCGGAGTCCAAGAACAGTATCAAACTGGACTGGAAAAATGGTGAGATGACACTCCACGCGGACAAGAAGATGGTCCTTTCAGCCGGTGAGACAAGTATCACACTGGAAAGCTCGGGAACCGTGACCATCAAAGGCAGTGGAAAAATCACCGTCAATGGCAGTGACATCGAGGAAAAAGCCACCAACAGCTTCAAGGCCGCAGGTTCCTCGGCCAATGTAGAAGCCAGCGGTAAGCTGACTCTGAAGGGTGCTTCGGCAGATCTCAAGGGCAGCGCAGGCGTGAACATCAACTGATAGCAGGAGGACACGGATGGATAACCGAGATTTTCTAGGCAAGGGGTTGAGCTTTCCTCTCCGGCTGGACCCTCGGACAGGGCACTTTGCCATGAGCAGCCATGAGGATAACATCCGGGAGTCGGTGGGTATCATTCTGGGCACTTACCGGGGCGAGCGGGTCATGCGGCCGGACTTCGGGGCCAACACGGCAGATTATGCGTTCGCCCCCTCGGATTCCTCGCTGCAGGAAGGTATTGCCTACGACCTTCAGCGTCAGCTGGTCCTGCAGGAGCCCCGCATCCGGGACATTGAAGTGTCCTGTGAGGAGCCTTCCAACCAGAGCGGCGCACTGGTGGTGCATGTCTCCTACACGGTGCGCAGCACCAACAACCGCTTCAATCAGGTCTACCCGTTCTACACCGGGGCGGGACAGCAAGAAGAGGATGAATGAGCGATGAAAGCACCCATCTTGGACAGCCGCACCAAAGCGGATATCATGGCGCAGTTCTCCCGCCGTGCAGCGGAGTATCTGCCGGAGTGGCACTATGGCGGGGATACTGCCGATGACCCGGCAGCGGCGCTGGCCGAGTTGTTCGGGGAGATGTTCTACCAGACGGTGGACCGCTTTAATGCGGTGCCGCCCAAAATGTATACTGAGTTCCTTGAGCTGCTGGGTGTGGAGCAGGGAACTCAGATCCCTGCTGCCGGTGTACTGCAATTCAAAGTCCACGAGGGAGTGGAACAGAAAGTGGCTATCCCCGGTGGTACCATGGTCTATGCGCAGGATGAAAAAGAGGAGAACGTCGTTTACACAACGACGCGTTCCATCGAGGCGACCCCGGCCCGTCTGGAGAGCGTGTGGTTCTCCGGCAAAGACGGTGAGGTCATTCAGAAACTGGATATGGCCCGGCCTCAGCCCTTTTTCCGTCCTACAGAGGCGGAAAACCTGCAAGAGCACAGTTTTTCGTTTGTGCAGAACGATGTCCTGCGGGGCCATGTCCCCTGCCGCTATGAAGTGACCTTCGTGTGCCGCGACCAGCAGTTCAGTGAGCAGTTGGCCGAACGTTTGGCTGACCCGGGTACCGCCTCGTGGAGCTGGCAGGGTGAGGAAGGGCGAATCCCCTTTACGGAGGTCACAGCAGAAAATGGCGTTCTCACCCTTCACAAAACGCAGAACGCGGCCTTCATGCCGGACGAGAACGGTGATCTGCGGCTTTTCTGCGAGATGCGGGCGGGGCAGGGCAGTATCGTTATCGATGGTCTGCTGGTGCGAAGTATCCCGGATCGGCAGGTAGAGGCGCAGCGGCTGCTGCAGGGAGATATCCCCATCCAGCCGGATGAGGGCGGCTATTGTTTCGGCCGCCGTCCGGCGGTGTATGATCTGTTCTATATCCGTTCGGATGAGGTGTTCAGTAAGCGGGGCGCACAGGCAATGCTGCGGTTCGATATGGATACGGTGGAATGGACGACGATGGACACCGGCCCCCGGTACAATTTCAACCAGATGATCATTGATAAAAATGATGCCATCACCGTGCAGACCGATGATGTCTTTGTGCGGGGCGTTGTGTGGGAATATTATAACGGCAGCGGCTGGGCAGAGCTGCCGGTGCAGGGCAGTCGGAACCCCTTCTCGGGCAGGAAAGACCTGCCGCAGGAGCTGCGGTTCACCGTTCCGGATGACCTGAAGATGGTGGATGTGGAGGCTGGAGAGGGCTGCTATATCCGGGCCAGAGTGACCGCCATTGAGAACGAGTATTCTTCGCAGCCAAAATGGATCGTGCCGTTCCTCCGGGAAGTGACCTGCACCTGGTCCTACCCGGAGCCCTGCCGGGCAAAGAGCATCCGGGCGAAGAACAACGCCTCGGTGATGGAGTTGGAAACAGAGGGCATCCGCTCGCTGAATGCTGAGATATATGCGAATTTCGAGGCTCCTATTCCGGCGGAATATCTCTGTTTTGATTCCTCTCCGGACGGTCTGCCGACCGCCCTCACATTTGATCTTCTGGGCCGTTCTGACTTGCGAGGCAAGATCCTCTATGAGGCATGGAACGGCACCCGCTTTGAAACTCTCCGGGTTTTGGATGAAACGCGCAGTCTTGGCTGCTCTGGTCAGGTGTACCTCTATCTGCCGCAGCCGCTGCCAAAAGCAGAGTTCTTCGGGCAGGAGGGCTGCTGGCTCCGGATGAGCATGAGCGAGCTGCCGGGGTGTCAGGCTCTGCCGGTGGTAGCTGCTATCCGGCTCAACACCGTCGCCGCTGTCCAGCGTCAGACGATGCCGGAGCAACGATTCAGTACCGGCCCCAATGACGCGGGGCGGACGCTTCATCTGCTGCAGGACAGCATCCTTCGGTGCGAGGTCTGGGTCAATGAGACCAGCGTACTGGCCTCCGCCGAAAGAGAAGAGATAAAACGGGTTGCCCCTTCCTCGCTCCGCATAGAAGGAAAGGACGAACAGGAGACCATCTGGGTGCGCTGGGAACAGACATCTTCGCTGGCAGGCTGCGGAAAAGAGGCCCGGGTCTACGAATTGGATGCTGCGAATGGCGTTCTGAGGTTTGGCGATGGCATCCATGGCCGGGTGCTGCCCGCCGGGTTCGAATCGGTGGTAGTGCAGGGAAGCTATGGTGGCGGAAGCAGGGGCAACCTCCCGGCGGGAGCTGTCACTGAGTTTCTGGCATCGGTGCCCCACATCGCATCCTTCTCCAACATCACCCCCATGAGCGGCGGCGCAGACCCGCTGCCCCAGTGTGAACTGGAAGAGCTCGGGAACCGCCGGTTCCACAATCGGGAACGTGTGGTGTCGGCACAGGATTACGAGGATCTTGTAAAGCTCAATTTTCCCCATGTCAAGCAGATCCGCTGCTTTGCGGGGATGGACGATACGGGTGCCCGAAAACCGGGCAACGTCTGCGTGGTGGTCATGGGAGACGCCCCGGACAATGACCGTGCTTCCTGGCAACTCTGCCGGGAGATCGAGGAATTTCTTGCGAAGGACTATGACTGTACCCTGCTCGGGACAGGCCGGGTCCATGTCCGGCCTTCGGTGAATATCACCCTGAATGTCCAAATCAACGTTACTCTGAAGGATTTTGAGAACGCTGCCCAGACCCAGCAGGATGTGGCGGCAGCGCTGGAAGAGCGGATCGAAAAGGTCTGGCGTAGCCGGGAGATCGGTCGGCAGATTGAGCTGCACGAGCTGTACACTGCCGTCAAGACTGTCCAGAATGTGGACTCCATCCAGCACCTTATGGTGGAGGGCGTCTGGTATGAGGACGGGGCTCGAAAGATATGCCCTATCGAGGAGAGCACGGTGCATCCCTTCGCTACAGTGCGGAGCGGCCTGCACACTGTCCGCATCTCCTGAAAGCTGACGGAACGAAAGGAGCGCTGAAGAGTGCTGCAATCACGAAATCTGGATGATCAGTCCTTTGACGCCATCGTGGAGCATGCGGTGAGCCGCCTGCCCCAATTATGTCCCCAGTGGACGAATTATAACCCTTCCGACCCGGGCATCACCCTCATTGAGCTGCTGGCATGGTATAAAGAGATGCAGCAGTATCACATGAATGTCTACACAGATCGGATGAAGCGGAAACTGCTCAAGCTGGCGGGAGAGAGAGTCCGCCCGGCAGCGGCGGCAGAGTGCTATGTCCGCTGTCTGAGCAGTGGGACAGCCTACCCGGAAGGAACACGGCTTGAGACCCCGGAAGGGATAGTCTTTGAACTGAAAGAGCCTATTCCCGCCCGGCCTGCCGAAATCACCGGAGTGTATCTGGGCCGGGCCGACGAGTGGGAAGAAATTACTCCTATCCTGCAGAAAGGCCGGGCCGGAGTAGATGCTTTTTTCTATGGCGGGGAGAAGAGCGAACTGGTCATCGGGCTGGATACCTTTGGTGCAGAGCGCATCACTCTCTGGTTCGAAGTAAAAGAGCCGGATGAACCGGCCCGCAACCCCTTCGACACAGTAGAACAGCGCCCCAGAGAGATTCTGTGGATGCTGGAAGGCGTGGGAGAAACGGAACCGGTCAGCGACGAGACCCACGCCCTGAGCCAGAGCGGTCTTGTGACGCTGGCGGTGCCGCAGCAGTGGGCAAAGACCCCGGTACCCGGCGGGAGAAAAGCTCACTGTCTCAGACTCAGCCTGCGTGACCCGGGCTGCGAGGAAAATGTCATCCTCTGTGCGGTGTCCGGGGCGAAATACCGGGCTATGCAGCAGGAGACCTGGTCACGGCTCCGTGCTATGACAGTGTCCGCCAAATCGGACTGCACCCTTCGCTTTGAGGACGCTGCCGCCCGGGAAGGTGCGTTTACTCTCTTCCTACGGGAGGCAGATGGCTGGCGGCAGTGTAATGTGGAAGAAGTTTTACCGGGGGAGGTGACAGGTGTCCGGCTGAATGCAGTCAGCGCCGCGGAAGACGGCAGCGAAAACCTGCTGGCTGTATGCTCCGACCCAGTGCATTACCCCGATTTATTTTTTGATTCTGATGGCCTGCCCGGGCAGGTGCTGAAGCTGGATCTTGGAGGGCGGAAGCTCTGTACGGATCGACTGACCCTCATCTGCGATACCCTCTGCCGGGATGGTGGGATACGTCCACAGCTATGGCACTGCGTGGAGGATCTGTATGCCTGCGGTCCTCGGGAACGGGTCTTTACTTATGATGCTGCGAGGGAAGAGATTACCTTCGGCAACGGCGAGAACGGCGCGGTGGTTCCCCGGGGAAAAGCGGCCATCTTCTTTGCGGAAATGGTGCTCACCGAGGGCAGCGGAGGCAATATCCCGGCAGGGCAGCGGCTCATTTTCGAGAGTGGCTGTGCCGTGGAGAATGACCCCGCCACGGGGGGCTGTGATGAAGAAAGCACAGCGGAGGCTGCCGCCCGGCTCCTGGCCCGGCTTCAGGCACAACACCCCTGCGTGACGGCAGAGGATTATGAAGAGCTGGCCTGCGCAGCACCTGGTCTCCGGGTGGAGCAGGCCAAAGCTCTGCCTGGCTGGGATCCACAGGAGCCCACCGGCCAGAGCTGCCGCCCGGTAGTGACGATGGTGGTGATGCCTGCCTCAGCTGGAGCAAAGCCTCTGCCGGATGAGCGGTTTCTCAGGCAGGTGCGAAAACATATGGAGACCCTCCGTCCGGTGGGAACTCTGCTCCGGGTGGTGTCACCCCGTTATGCGGGCGTTTCGCTGTCGGTGCGGCTCCAGACCGCCGGCCCAGTGCCAGAAAAAGAAATTCGCCGGGTGGCAGAAGAGTGCCTCCGGGTCCGGAGAAATGGCCGGAATATCGGCGATATGATATCGGCAGCAGAGCTGGCGGCGGGATTCCAGAAACTGCCGGGTGTGCTGGCGGTAAGACGGGTGGAGCTTTCTTCCTCTGCACCTGGCTGCACCCTAACGGTGACTGGCGACCTTAAACTGCCGGGCGACTGTGCAGCCTTTTTGCAGAGCTGCAATGTTCTGACCTACTGAGAAGCTGTTTTCATGAACAGTTTCTGAAGTGATTTGATCCCTGTGAAAGGGAGGAGTAGTATGAGAAA